>JAAXHR010000099.1 GCA_012270805.1 Dehalococcoidia bacterium | reverse complement strand
CAGGCTTGCGCCGATGTATGCCTGCCACGCGCTCTCGTTCAAGAATCCAAGTGCCGTCAAAGCCGCGCCGATCAACGCGTACGGCCAACCTTGTTTGAAGTAGGGCGCGAATATGCGGAAGAACGCCGCGATCAGACCGATTGCCCAACCTATCACCAGAAGCGTAGATACCAGCTTGAGGATGGCTACGCCAACGTCTTCGTGACGCCGCACCGCTTGGACCAGACCAACGAGCATGTATACAGGCCCAAATATCCAGAACACGAATTCCAAGATTCGTCTGAGGATGGGTTTAGTCGTAGACGCGACAAACTCCTCTGGCAAGTTCCTAATCGCGACCACGATATTTAACTTGCTGACGCGATACGCCGAAAAGATCACCGTTGCCAGAGTGAGTATCAGCCCGATCGAGAAGGCCGCCAAGATGGAGTACGCAGTGACGGTGAAGTCGATGGAGAAGCTATCGTCATCGGCGGTGCCGAAGGCGTTCGCCATGATCACTACCAGCCCTCGGCTGACCAAGATGCCAATGGCTGTACCCACAGCCGCAGCGCCAATCGCGTACGCAAGTCCTTCGAACGTGAACATCTGCACGAGATGCCCGCGCTTGGTGCCAACGGCGCGCGCGATCCCCATCTCCTGCTGTCTCTCAGACGCCAACAGGACGAAAATCAGGAATATCAGCAGCAGGCCCACGATCACTGAGAACGACCCGAAGAAGGTGAAGAAGGTGAAGAACAGGTTACCGACCTGCTCTGCGATGTCGGTGAGGAACAATTTGAAAGGCGAAGTTGACAAGCGTTCCAGCTGACCGATGACAAAAGCCAGTTGCGGCAAGCCTTCCGAGAAGGCACCTAGATCGGCGTCGCTCAAGATGCTGAAGAAGAGTCCCAAGAACGCGTCACCTGCGAGTAGAACTCGGAATCGCTCAGTCGGCTCGTCGCGCTCAAGTTCGGAAATAAACTCGTTGAGATCCTCTTCGTTTTCGGAACTGAGTTCGTTGGTTCCGCTCTTCTCGTCGATGTAATTGCGGATTTCAGAGACGATCGTGTCACTGAACGGCCTCATGCCGGCGTGTAGCTCCGATGCCAGTTCAGCGTCGGTGAACACCAGAGTCAATTCATCTACAAGCGATTCCGATTCAGTCTCCAAGTTGTAGTTGTCGAGGTCGAGTGAAACGTCGACCCGGTCCGCGGAGCCAGATGGGTTATCGTAGATGCGGTTGATAGTGGCAAGTGACATAAGGACACGCATGTCGTTCGCCGCCATCCCGCCTCTCTGCATGATCGCGCGCACTCGGAAATCGAATCGCCCCAATGGAGAAACGACAGTCAGCGTGTCGCCAGCCTGGGCATCAAGTTGATTGGCGAGTACCTCATTTATCAAGACATCGTCGTCAGCGAGCGACGCGAAGTCGATCTCCTGCCCATCCATTGAAGGCGTGAGCAGAAACGGCGAAAGCCTGCTGTCCGCGCCTGCCCCGCCCTCTGCTTGCGGTTTGAAGTTGCCTACCACACCATCGATATCGAACCCTCTGACGGTCGCGCGGGCTTCTGTCAATCGGGTTCGTTGATTGAGAACCGGTGCCGTTTCGGTTCTGGTCGGCATGATGCCGTCGACGCGCGGATCGGAATAGAGCTTAATGGCCGTCTCCTCGATCTCTTCGGCAGAGATTGTCGGATCTCCCAAGTCGCCAAACACCGGCTTGCTGATCGTGATGTCGGTGTCGCCGACACCTTCCAGTACGGCATTACGGATGCTCGCGGTGATCGTATCTCCAATCGCCAGAGATGCCGCGACGATCGTTGATGAGAGCATCAAACCGACGATTATTAGGATGCTCTGAGTTCTGCGACGGGGGATGTTCCGCAACGAAAGCTTGATAAGGAATCGATTGCGAATTGCAATGACGGCTATCGCCAATATCAGAATCAAGAGCGTCGCCGTGAGCCCAGCAGCGATGTACTGCATCTTTAATCCGAATAACGTTTCCATAATTGGACCTTTACTTTAGG
>JAAXHR010000354.1 GCA_012270805.1 Dehalococcoidia bacterium | reverse complement strand
GGATAGTTGAACTGCCCGTCATCGGTGCCGAACTCGCCGAAGCCGCTGATGTACTCGCCTGAAGATGTGAACTTCTGAACACGATGGTTCTGCGTGTCGACCACGAGCATGTTGCCATCGTTGTCCCAAGCGATCCCCGACGGTCGGTTAAGTTGGCCGGGGTTGCTTCCGTGCGTCCCCCAAGTGTCTAGCAACTCGCCGTCCGAAGGTCGCCAGATGGTTATCGTGTGGTTGCCTTCGTCCGAGACATACACATTCTCGTCGGCATCTCGGATCATCTGCACCGGCCACACGAAATCCGACCCGAAGATGTCCAAGTCGTCGTCGTTCCAGTTGATACGCCGAATCTGCCCACCTTGACCATCGGTACGGTTCAAGACGTACAGCCGATCTTCGTCGCCGATCACAATGTCCATCGGATACGTCGTAACTCGGCGCATGCCGAGTGTAGTGTAGAACGGGAAGCCGGCGCGCAGCAACGCATGAGGCCGACCATTCGTTCCGTTCATGGAGCCATTGCCGTTTTCACTCACGGTCAAACCCTCCCGGTATTTTCTGACTTGCCGTATATATGCCTGATCAGACCAACGTCTTCTCGTACGGCTGGAGCTGCTCGAAACTGCCGCCGACGATGGGGACGGGATCTAGACCGAACCACTGCTCGAGGATCGTGCCGTACATCCCTCGGAAGTCGTAGGTGTGACGCAGGTCCTCGTCGTTCAACCAACTTGGGCGGTCAAGTGGCGGATACTCGGAATACAGCCCGCCTTTGACATGTTCACCGATCAGGAACGCACCGCCTCCAGAGCCGTGGTCGGTTCCCGAGCCGTTGTCCTTGATGCGTCGACCAAACTCCGTAAAGACCAAGATCGTCACTTCTTCTGCGGCATCGTGGTCCCGGAGGTCCTGCAAGAAGTCCCGGATCGCTTCCGACAACTCGCCGATGAGCTTGTTGTGGGCCGGCACCTCCTGTGCGTGGTGGTCGTAACCCAAGTGGTTCGTGTAGAAGATGCGCGTGCCTAAGTTGGCGGTGTGGACACGGACGACATCTCGTAGCGATTGCGCGATCAGGTTGTCCGCGTATTCGACGTTTGACTTGTACATCCCAGGGGCGACCGCCAGCATGTCCGCGCCTTTCAGCACGTCGCGACCAGTCTGGCCCAGGTAGTCCATCACAAGACCGGAGCCAACTGCGGGTGTGTACATCCGCTTAAATATCTCAAGGTTCTCGTCGCGTTCTTCGGTGACTTCGATGCTCGACATCAGACCATAGTTGTCAAGGTCACCGACGGAAGTTGCGGTCACGTTGGGTGCGGCCAGGGCTCGTGGCAACCCTCGACCGAAGTTGACCGCGGTTACCGGGTTCTCGCCATTGGGATCGATTTCGCGAATAACCTTTGCTAGCCATCCCTCGGTTGCGATGGTTTCCGGTTCACAGGTGTGCCAGATGTCCATCGCTCGGAAGTGTGAGCGACTGGAGTTTTCGTAACCGATGCCTTGAACGATCGCGACCTTGCCCTCGTCCCATAGATCCTTCAGCGCCCCAGCATTAGGATGGAACGCCAATTTTTCGGTGATCGGGATCACTTTGTCTTCAGGCATCCCGACGAGGGGACGCACGTCGTAGTAGACCCCCTCGGTATACGGGATAACCGTGTTCATGAAGTCGTTGCCCCCGGACAGTTGGATGACGACCAATACGGGATCTTTGTGCTTCCCGTTTGTCCCGTTACCGTTGCCGTTCATTGCCATTTCAGTTGCTCCGATTTTTAGCCTTGCCGACTTTTGCCTTTTTCTCGCCCTATTGTATGGAGGGAGTAATTATTTATTCGAACTGGAACTCGCGAGTCGAGACCGCGAGTGTGATCAATCTCAGGATGCGTTCTTCGCTTTCCTCTTCGTCATCAAACTCGATGTCACCACCTTCGTATGCGTGTTCAACGAGCGCCTCACGCGTTGCATCGTCTACATCCAAGCGACAGAGATATTCGATGACGACATCCACGACCCTTTCCGGGGTGCGCGGCGCGTCCAAGTTCCTTACTGCTTCGATGATGTTTCGAACGCCGGGTTTCGAGGCATCGTTAAGGGTGTTGACCGCAAAGTTCACGCGTTCGGTGAGCGTGCCGCCGTCAATCCACTCTTTTCCGGTGTGCCAGCCTTCTACCGAGGGCGGGTCCATCAGCGTCTGGCCCATCGCGACGAGGGTTCCTTGGAAATTCTCCAACCCTACGTCAACGTCACGGTAGTCGCCCGAAATCTTGAGAACGTTCGACACGAAATTGGTCGGCGACTTCACCCGCTTCATACGTGCGTTCTTGAAGAAGTCGGACTTGAGCATCGTGCTGACAACGTTACGGATGTCTGCGTCCGACTCCATCCACGCATCGACCAACTCCTGAATCGCCTCTGGGTCTTGCGGTGGCTGGATGCTCCACGCCGGAACCTGTGGCTCATCCGCGACGAAGAAGGTGTAGAGATGTCGGGCAATGAAGCGGGCGGTTGCCTCTTGGCGGGCGATGATGTCGATGATGTCCTCGCCGTCGAAGTTGCCCTTGTGACCCAAGAACTCCTTTTCGCCCGCGTCGTGGTCATCTTCTCGATACGTGAACTCGGCTTCGAAGTGACCGAACGGGTATAGTGGTAACGGTTGTTTGAACGTCCACCCCGTAAAGGCACGAGCCGCGTTTTTTATGTCATCCTCGGTGTAGTTTCCGATGCCCATCGAGAACAGTTCGAGAATCTCACGGCCGTAGTTCTCGTTTATCGAGTAGCCGTGGTTCTCGTTGTTGTCGAGCCAGAAGATCATCGCCGGGTCTCTCGAAAGCTCCAGCAGGATGGTTCGGAAGTTGGCCATGCTGTTATCGCGAAGCATCTGAATGTGGTTCACCATGCTCGGCGTGTGCTCGCTCTTAGTCCAACCCGTCGCCAAAATGCCGTGCCAGAAGAGCGCCATCTTCTCTTGGAGCGGTCGTTCGGTGTTAACCATCCGGTACATCCACCGACCATTCCAAACCGCGGCGTTGTCCTTGTTCGCGGCTAGGTGGGGATAGAAGCGACCCAACAAATCATCTTCGACTTGAGGGAATCGCTCGGGGTGAACCAGGTCATCGACTATGTCGTCGTATGACTTCTGCGCGTAGCGTTCGATTTCGGCGCGGTTGGCACCAAATCCGGCACGGCGCAACAGGTGGGCAACCAGGTCCAAGTCGGTCTTGGTTTGGGTAAGTACCATCTCTTTACCTCTTGGATTTTCGATCACAAATGGATAGTGTGCACTTTAACAGCGAATCTTAACGAACGTAGGTTACCAACGCAACAATCGTGTCGAAATCACCCAACGGATTGGCGAGTTCAAAATCGGACGCAGATCGTTTCGTCAGCTGGCGCTCTGGTTCACGTAGATCGTCTTCGTCTCCGTGAAGAATTCGATCGCTGCCTTACCCTGCTCACGTGAACCGCTGCTCGATGATTTCATGCCGCCGAACGGAACCTGAGGCTCGACGCCAGCCGTTTCACCGTTGACCTTCACGATCCCCGCCTCGATCCGATCCGCAAACTGCAACGCCGCATTCAGATTCCGCGTGAAAATACCCGCGCTCAACCCGTACCTCACATCGTTCGCGATCCCCAACGCATCGTCGATGTCCGCCGCCGGAATGATACCGAGGACCGGTCCAAAGATCTCCTCGCAGGCCACGAAGTCATTAGGCGAAACCTTCGACAAAACCGTCGGCTCAACGTATGTCCCGCCATCGTAAGAACCGCCAGATGGAACACCTCCACCAGTCAGCACGTTTCCACCATCGCTAACACCGCGTTCTACTGACGCAACTATGTTTTGCCGCGACGCATCGTCGATAACCGGTACTACCACCGAATCGGCATCTGCCCCCGGCCCAATCGCAAGGGCCTCTGTCTTCTCAACTACCAGATTCGTGAAATCTTCGATCACGTTTCCGATCACGATAGCGCGCGACGTAGCCGTGCACTTCTGGCCCGAGTACTTCATCGCGCCGTCGACGGTGACCTGAGCCGCTTGCTCAAGATCCGCGTCCGGCATCACGATCACCGGGTTCTTGCCGCCCATCTCCAGTTGGAACTTCACTCCCCGACTCGCCGCAGATGCCGCGATTCCCATTCCGATCGCCGTCGATCCCGTAAACGACACCGCCGCTACACCATCAGAGCCGACAAGCGCGTCACCGACTGCACCGCCTGAACCGGTAACCAAGTTAAAGACTCCCGCAGGCAACCCAACTGCGTCCCACATCTCGGCGATCAACACGCCGAGGTGCGGAGTCGCCGAAGCCGGCTTCAAAACGATCGTGTTCCCGTAAACCAATGCCGGAGCCATCTTCCAGATCGGTATCGCCAGCGGGAAGTTCCACGGAGTAATCAACGAAACGACACCGATCGGAACACGTTTCGTATAAAGCAGGATGTTCGGATCAACCGAAGGCACAACATCACCGACCGGGTTCGATCCCTCGACACCGAAATATTGCAATAAGGCAACAGCACGCCCAACTTCGCCGCGCGCCTCCACGATCGCCTTACCGCACTCCCGAGTGATCGCCTGGGCGTACCTTTCCGAATTCTGATTCAGGTATTCAGCCGCAGCCAGCAGATACCCGCCGCGCGCCAATGCCGACATCGATCCCCAGGCATGTCCCGCCCCGGCTGCCACATTAACCGCGCTTTCCGCGTCTGCTGAATTCGACGCCTGAAACTCACCGATCACGTCATCCAAGTCAGCCGGGTTGCTGCTCTGCGAAACCTTGCCCGTCGATGCCGCGACCCAACTTCCGCCGACGTAGTTCAAAAACGTGTCTCGCTCTGCCATCAATTGATCTCCTGTCTCGTTTCATCCGGCGGGTCAGCACCGTACTCTCAAGATCATCCCAAGTATGTACAAACATCGCTGAGCGGCTGGCGCTCTGCTTCCGGCAACACTGTCGGGAAGCCGATGAAGAAGGCACCGACCACTGCCCAATCGGGATTCACACCTAGAACCTTGTGCACCTCTTCAGCCTTGCAAAGACGTCCGGTTGACCACCCTACTGCGAGGCCGAGTGCGTGCGCCATCAGTTGCATGTTCTGTGCTGCGCAACACGTCGCGTAGAAGTTCTCTTCCGTTATCTCTTCGTTCGAGCCGGGGACCGAATACACCAGCATGAGTACCGGCGTTAGCAAAACCTCGTCCCGAGCATCGGCGGAACTGCGTTCACGCCTCGCTGGATTAGGGTTCTTGACGTAGTTCCATGTCCACTCGTAAACCGCATGGGCGACCTTTCTACGCGCATCGCCGTCTTTTTCGAGGACTATGAAACGCCAAGGTTCGGTGTGTCGATGATTGGGTGCCCAAGTCGCTGCTTCGACTATCTGGTCGATCAACTCGCGCGGTACAGGTTGAGCGCTGAATTCACGGGCGGTGCGGCGAGTTCGGATTACCTCCATCACCGCGCTGGCGACATCGTTAGCAATAGAATTTGTTTGTGCTGTCACGGGTCTCCTTTAATCGATTCTTTGGTCTGCTCAACGACCCGCTCATCAAGCGATTGTATGCCAAAATGCCGACGCTTCACCCTGAACCACGTTCCCGATTGCGCAATCCATGAGCCGATACGGCAGAGCACGAAAAGTCCACGCCTATACCGTCGAAGGGCGCCGCGCGGTGTTGGAAGCTCTACGCGCTGAAAGGAGCATTGATCGCCTCTTGGTTGCGGACGGCATCGAAGTCGG
>JAAXHR010000339.1 GCA_012270805.1 Dehalococcoidia bacterium | reverse complement strand
CTCCTTCCCGACGATCAGGGTCCCGTTGACCGCGGTCCCGACGACTTCGCTGAGATGGCCCTTGAGGCTGTAAACAACGGCTTCACCACCATCAAATGCGCTCCATTTGACGAGTGCCAAGCGCCCTTCGACTCGACTGGCCTGCCTCACTGCGCCGAGGCCGGGCTAGAACGCGTCCAGACCATACGCGAGGCGATCGGACCCGACATCACCATCTTCGTCGACTGCCACTCTCGCTTCGACCTCGACTCCGCACTGGCTTTAGAACCCGAACTCCGAGCAGCAGGAGGTCAATGGTTCGAGGAGCCTGTAGACCCGGTCGAAAACTCCGACGACCTCCGCACCATCCACGAGTCCGCCACACTCCCGATCGCAGGAGGCGAGCACGCATATGGCGTGAACCTTTTCAAGCGACTCATCGAGGATGATGTCCTCGACATCGTGATGCCCGATGTGAAGTTCTGCGGGGGACCTGTTGAGGCCTATCGTATCGGTGTCGAGCTCGAGCCGGCGTGGCCCGGCTCCGTCTCTATGCATTGCCCGTCCGGACCGCTCTCCCTTCTCGCGAGCGCGCATGCCACGATTGCCTTCGAAAACGTCCTACCGCTAGAGCACGCCGTCTACGAGGTCGACTGGAGACACGAACTCCTCGAACCCTACGAGCGAGTAGAAAACGGGCACCTGATCATTCCCGAAGGCCCCGGCCTCGGCGCCCGAGTAGATCCCGCAGCCGTTGCCTTCCGTGGCAAGACCTGGACCGAGTAAGATCGGACATCCATGGCCATCGAGACGCTAGCCTCCGACGTTCTCCCACCGCGCACCGTCTCTAGCCGCGGCATGATGGAGATGCTCAAACGCCTCGAAACCGACTCTTCGGGCGACTACATGTTCAAACTCGTCCCGCCACTCAGGTTTGCCTCTGCCAACGGGGGAAATGCCGCAGGCAAAGGGGGCGCTTCCGACTGGTCATGGCTGCCCAAATCCGCGTTGAAGTCACCAACCGGTCTAGCTTTATTGCACACCAAAACGAGTGTCACTCGCTTCCAACCACGGCTAGCCATCGTCCCACCATTCCCAATCACTTCCGAGGTCGAAACCACCGATCGCGAAACCCTCCTGAAGTCGATTAACCCACCACTCCATATCGCTATCATCCTCATCCGCTACGGTTACGTCGCCATCGCCATCGCCCATGACGAAACTGTCGTCGTCAGCAAGACCGACAGCCGTTGGGTGCCCAACAGACACCGCGCTGGAGGTCAGTCCGCCAACCGCTTCAAGCGATCTCGAGAGAAATGGGCACGGGAGTTTTTCGACAAGTCCGCACGCCTAGCCGCCGAACGCTTCACCGCCTACCCTCACCGTATCGACTATCTTCTCTTCGGCGGTGACCACCATGTCATCAACCAATTTCTCCAACGCGCAAACCTTCCCGACAATCTCGCCGACCGCATCCTGCCCCGCCGGCTCGACACCCTCCGACCAAACCGCAACGCCCTAAAAGACGCCACTCGCCAAGCGTGGTCCTCCACCATCTACGAACTAGCCAACTAAACACCTCCTTTCGCAAATCGAAGGGGCACGATGCGAAGCGAGCGGGGATGCCCGGGCGCGGCACAACAACCAAAATCGCACCCATCATTAAAATCATTCCAAACATTCCCATCCTAGTTCAGAGGCACACATGAAAATCACCGCCGTCAACTCACACATCGGCTACGGCCCTCGATACCCCTGGGTCTTCATCACCATCGAGACCGACGAGGGCATTACCGGACTCGGCCAGGCACAGGGCGGGATCGCCGCGCACATGATCCACGCATCGATCCCGCACCTTTCCGATTTCCTCGTCGGTGAAGATTCCTCGCGCATCGACTACATCTGGACGAGGCTCTTTTCCGAGCTCAATAGCACCGGAAACCGTGGGTTCGGTTCGGCTCTGATCTCGGCAGTGGATATTGCGTTGTGGGACATCAAGGGCAAGCGACTCGGACTGCCGATCTACGAGCTTCTCGGCGGCAAATTCCGAGACGACCTCCGCCTCTACTCTAACGGCTGGTTCAACCGGGGACCGACACCTGAGGGGTATGCCCAAGCCGCGTTCGAGACCATCGCCGAAGGTCACACCGCGCTCAAGATGGACCCCTTCTTCGAGTTTGACGACGTTGCACCGCTCCAGCACGGACACAACATCTCGCCAACGGGTTTGAGAAAAGGCGTCGAGATCACCCGCGCCGTCCGCAACGCCGTCGGACCGGACATCGAGATTCTCATCGACCTCCACGGACGCTACGACGTTGCGGCGGCGGTCAGGGTTGGCAAAGCGCTCGGAGAGTTCGACATCGGCTGGCTCGAAGAGCCTGTCCCGCCCGAGAACCACGATGCTTTGGCGATCGTCAAGGAGCAGGTCCCGATGCCCATCTGCGTCGGCGAGAGACTGGTTACTCGCTGGGACTTCCGACCCATCCTCGACAAGCAGCTGGCCAACTACATCATGCCTGACATCGTGCGCTGCGGCGGCATCTCCGAGATGCGAAAAATCGCCACGATGGCCGAGGCTTACTACATCCCCGTCTCCCCCCACGACGCTACCGGCCCCATCACCATGGCCGCCGGCGCCCAAGTCATGATGTCCACCCCCAACTTCTACCGACTGGAGATTGCCTACTCGGAGTTGCCATATTACAACGCAGCACTAACGCCTGCGCTCGATGTGAGGAACGGGTTTTACCATGTTTCCGATCGGCCGGGTCTGGGGCATGAACTAAATCCGGATTATGTGGCGGCGGGGGCGTATAGGTCGTTGGTTGATTAGGTTTCTTCCCTCGCGGGGAATGTCCGAAGTAAAAGAGGAACTTGAATGTCATTCCCGAGAAGGCGAGAAACCAATAGTGGATGGGCAAGAAAGGTGAGCCGCTTTCGCGCAAAACGAACCAAAGCGGAGTGCGCGGGGGTGCTCGGGCAGTAGGTGGCTCCATCACCGCAACCCACGCGCCTCAAGATCCAACAAAAACTCTCTTTGAGACCTGGATCCCTTCGTACTGTTACAAGCACTGCAAAGCAGCTGCAGGTTCTCGATCTCATCCGATCCGCCCTTCGCCTGTGCTTTGACATGATCGACATCAAGGTTTCGCGGGGGAAAGAACAACCGGCATCCATTGCATCTGCCGTTCTGCTTGTCGTAAAGCACCAGTTTCGTCGACAGGAACACGCCCTCAATCAAATGATCCGGCTGCGGGGACACATAACGCACCGGATTTTGACCGCCGTAATAATCATCCGGCACTGTTTTACCAACATAGTCGTGCCAAACATCTTCGGCTCGGATTGGTGTGAAACCCCACCGACCTTTTTCTTCGTACCAGGAACCCGAGAGCGGACGGAAAGCTCCGACGATTTTTCGTCCGAATTTCGCCAACACAAGATGATACTTCGACGCTCTTATTCCGTTTAGAGACCACATTCCCCCTATAGCGGATTCTGGCGGTTTATCTGCTTCCATCGCTCTCCCAACGTCGAGTTGAAGCAACGGCTCTTTAGGCACGTAGTCGTTGAATTGTTCGGACATTCGCTAACTCACCTCTTAAGTATTCTCAGTAACACGCTAGCACGTTCATCAAACTATCCGCGGTCATCCCCAATTTCCCCCAACTAGAAATCGTCTAATCCGAACTCACCTACTACAACTTCGCCTTCGCAAAGCCCCAACACCCCACAACAGGCGCGCAGCAACCACGAGGTTGGGCATCCTTATGGTCGAATCGAAGGTTGTACCCGGACCGCTAGGCGGTCTCGTATCTCTTGATAGATCGGAAGGTCTAACCCTTCGGCGACTTCTAGCGTCACCGCCAATGCGTACTTGATCGGTTCGGTAATTTCTCCTGCGTCAGCCCGACAATTGACTTTGATGATGATGTCATCCCCATCCTGAAGGGAGACGGCCTGGTTCCCTTCGAGTATCTCGTGTTGCAAAGTCCCACGTCGACTTGCCCTATGGTCCGCATCTAAGCGTTTTGGTGCGACATCATTCTTGGGATCAAACCACAGGTGCGCGACTCGGTAGTTCTGTCGTGCGCTGTTGACCGGTGAAAACCACGCCAACGTTATCGTCAGTCTACGCTTTTCAGTCGTGGAAGTAAGACTCGGCGGAAACGGCATGCGAAACTCGTCGGCTTCGCCGTCTTCCAACTCGCTGTAACCCAGGGCCGTCGCTCGTTGATCAGTTGAAGTCAAAACTCGACCAACGTCGGCAACGCCGTATCCAAAGAATCTACTCACGTAATCCTTGAAAATCTGACCATTCTGTTGGTTGCGCAAGATATCGCTGTATCTGTCGTACGCAGTACCCCAGCTTGCTCCATGCGCCAGGAGTACTTTTAGCAACAAGACTTCATGCTCAGGCTCAAGTATCCGACGCACATCTTGAGCAAGCTGTTCGATCACGTCATAAATCAAGTGCACTGATCTTGAAGCCAACGCTGTTGCGTTACTGGTTCCACGCTGGTAAATCTTTCTGTTCAGATCGCCTTGCGATCCGGGCACAGCTACAAGTTGACCGGGTGCACTCGCATATTGAAACGGATTCATGGTCACATTGCCATTCGTGTTGCCTGCGATCTCGGATAAAACCACACGCCCACCTGACATCAACAGGTCAGGCTTAATCGTTCTTCGGTAACCGGGTCCTTGGGCATTGATCGCGCTTGGGAAAGAACCTCTTTGAAATGGGTCTATCCAATTGGGTGGAACGTGCGTCGTCTCATCATCATGTGTTGCTGCGATTGTCAGGCTGTTCAACGACTCTGCCGGAGACAACAATCTACGATTACGAGTGTCCCGTGCTAATGAACGAACGATCGTTCCTGCAATGTTTCGTTGTTGCATCTGGTGGAAGCTTGTTGATGAAACATCCAGTTCGATACTTTGACTGTGGTTGCCCGCACTCACCAAGAACAGAACGTTGTAATTCCACGACATCCAATCAACCGCACGTGCCCATGCGCTTATCGCGCGGTCGAAGGGACGAGCTAGATCGCACACTGAAAGATTAATCACACGGACACCCGGTGCGATCGGAGCCTCACCATTTTCTCCCTCTAGCATCCTCCGTACAGAACGATGGATCAAATCTATCGGGAGTTCGTTTTGCGGGATCGCTTCATGGAACCCTCCATCAAATCCGGCGCGAGGCTTCAAAATCGGCCGCACATACAGACGACGTTTGATCGGAGAAGCAACCCCGTTCAAATCACCTAAGCAGATCAAAGACGCCATAGCAGTTCCATGGACGCGTTGGTTCGTTTGGTACGCACTCTCGAAACCGTCTGGGTCATCGACTTCTAATCTATCCGTGAGTAGCGGGTGTTGAGTCAAGGGCAAGCCGTCTAGTAGGGCGACAACTGGTGCGCTGATCGGTTTGTCATCCGGAACCGATTCCACAACTTCCTCGGCATCTGCCAAATCGTCGGAGACTCTGACCGCACACTGCCCAACTGGACGGAGGAACATGATGTCATCACATCTAAAAAGTTCAACATTTTCTCTAGATCGTCTGTTGGCCAGCAATCGACGGACGGAGGTTCGCGGAATCGTACCCAATAGCGCGTGATATCGGATTTCAGGGATTAAGCATTGTTGAATAATCTCGCCACCTAAAGAATGAACGATCTGACTTAAATAAGATTCTGCTAGCCCGCGCCGTGGGATATTATTTCGAAACCACAGCTCTACTTCGAACGGCACGGGTTCGCCGCCCGCAGTCTCAACGCGATCTCGCCAATCTTCCAATAAACCCGTTTCGCGCAATCGATCTTCTACACCCCAAGGCCTGATTTCACGCAGATGCACGAACGCGTCTCTAAACTTAGCTAGTCCGTACGGAAATTTAGTTTGACGGTCGTTTTGCCATCGTTCAAATAAGCGTTGCAACTCTTGCAAAGCGCGTTGGTTGGTCATCACAAGGAAAAGCTGCCCGTTTAATGGTTTTTCTTCTCCAGCTTCATCCGCTAAATCCAATTCAGTCAGAATGTTCAGTGTTGCTTGTTCCGATTCTCGTGTCGTTGTCGATTCCCTCGCGAAACCATATTCAGGAGCCATATCACTCTGTTCAAACTCTCCAAGCCACTCTAGCCCTTCGATGCGTCTCACCGCATTCACAAAGTCAGCGATTGATCCATATGTTTCCAGCACCAATACCTGTTCAGGTTCAATCCCTAATGGATTATCCTGAAGCGACACGCGTTTCTGTTCCATTGCAACCCGCAGTTGCCTAAACTGCGGGACGAGCCGTTGAGCCTGCACTCCGTGCTCGGGTTTCCGAATCGCGTTGCGACCACGAGGGCGTCTCACACGTTCGGCACGAGTCGGTTCGGGAAGTATGAGCAGCGGGTACTCAGCCACTTCTACAAGACCTACACTTCGGACGCTGACTGCCCAAGAACGAATCTCTTTCGCCACTGCTTCAATCGCTGCTCAGTAATTCGTTTTGTATCCGAGTTCGGCTGTTCCAAGATTGTACGTCGGACCACGTCCAACCCGAAATCTTCCACTTCGGAGAAGCTCGCGCCCTTTAGTCGCATCGCCAAACTTCGAGGCGTAAATCCGAGTTCATAGCCCGTGCGGTCCTCGAATCTTTTAACCCATTCCTCGATCTGTCCCCGCCGAGGCAACGGCAATTCAAGCCGTACCTCGAACCTACGCCAAACCGCACGATCAAGCAGTTCTGGGTGATTACTAGCGGTCACAACCACCACGTAGGTCGGCAACGCGTCGATTTGGAGTAATAGAGAACTCACAACTCTTTTTATTTCTCCCGTTTCCTGCCGGTCACCTCGCTCCTTACCCACAGTATCGAACTCGTCGAAAAACAGCACACACTGACGCGACCTGGCGTACTCGAATACCTCAGCTATTCGTTGCGCCGTCTCCCCGAGATAGCTGCCGATAATCGCTTCGTATCTTGCCGAGAGCAAAGGGACATTGAGGGCGTAGGCCAGTGCTTCTGCGAGCGATGTCTTACCATTGCCCGGCGGTCCAACCAACAACACGCGGTGCCTCGGTTCCATGCTGTGCGAGCGGAGCAGGTCTGCGCGATGCTGTTCTTCAACGAGATCGCGGATGACTTCCGTCACGTTGTCCGGCAGTATGAGGTCGTCTAGTCTTCTCTCAGGTACGGCCTCAACCACCAATGGACCGGCGGGAGGTTTTGAAGATCTCAGAACTAATGAATCTTGATAGCCGTTGGGCTTGGATCGAAGTTGCGCAAGCAACCGGTCCGCCAATATGGTATGTTTCTTGGCGCGCTCTTCAGACGCAATCGCTTCAACCGTACGCGTAAATTCCGTCTGGTCGCCTCGAGTACCAGCCTTCACGAGTTTCAGTATCAGATCTGCACGTGCCATTATCGCATTGGGTTCTTGACATTGATTATCTCACCGAGCACCCCTCCCGAATCGCGTTCAAGCGCAACGATATCCGATCGAAGCTCATACAACGATCGCATCCGCATCGGCTTGTAACAACAAATGAAGTTACTGATATTTGGTGTGCTCAATCTCAAATCCCTTTCGACCAACAAATCACACCAGATAGATTATCGTAACCTCACCTGCCTCCACAAACCGCTTTCACTTTACTGCCAACCGGCCCTCATCCGGCAGCTCCGCTCGCCGACCCGGCACCAAAATCCGCTGTCCTCCAACTCCTGCAGTCTGTGCCGCAACATCGGACCCATCCACCTCCTACAAAGTGTCCGAACGCACATGGATCACATAGCTCGGATGCATCCGCGGCAACTGGTCGAACGCTGTATGGTGTAGTCGGTAGAGCGACATTCCATTTCACACTCACTCGAGACCCCCTCTGAATCTCCCCCTAAAGGGGGGAGGGGGTTGCGAGGGAGAGGGGATGTTGGTGGAGCGTGGATGTTTGCTGGCATTAAAGTCATGTGGGTCGCCTTCGGTGCTTGGCGTAGCGGTTGCTGTGCATGAATTCTTGGATGTTGATTTGTTGGCCGTTTAGGGTGTTGGAGGTGTTGGCGGCTAGGACTGCGGCTAGGGAGTTTAGGGAGGAGCGGTAGGTGTTGCGGGTCAGGGTGTCGTCGTTGTCGATGATGGATTCGAGGAAGGTTTTGGCTAGTTCGTAGGTGTTGGGTATGGCCATTCCGTCGTAGCCGGGGTCTTCGCAGATTACGTGGCGGGTCTGTTCGATGCTGGGGCGCAGGGCGGGTGACCAGTCGTCGCCGGGGTAGTGGTAGTCGACGATGCGGTTGTCTTCGAACTTGATGGTGCCGTGTTCCCAGACGACGCAGTCGAAGCGTCCGTTGTAGTAGGATCGGGCGGGTTTGGTGAAGACGAGGGTGCCAATGGCGCCTTTTTTGAAGCCGTAGGTGACGTTGTAGTAGATGGGGTTGTCGCCTTCCGAGGCCCAGAGGCGTTCCGGTCGTTCGACGTAGGATGCGCGCACCCACTCGACGTCGTCGTCGGACCAGTAGCGCATGATGTCGGTCTGGTGTATGCCGGCTTCGACCATCGAGGTGCCGGACCAGGCGCGGTTGGCGGTCCAGATGCGGTTCTCCGGGCCGCCGCGCTCCTCGGTGTGGGTGTGCTTGACGCCGTGCCCCTCGACCGCGCCCTCGGCGACCATCATCATCGCGGCTGTCCACTTGTCGGACAGGTGGTCTCGGATGGCTTTGTACGCCGGATGGAAGCGCATCTGGAAGCCGACGGTGTTGGGGATTCCGGCCTTGTCGATGGCTTCGGCTTGGGACAGAGCCTCATCGAAGAATAGCGTCTGGGGCTTTTCGGCGAAGACGGCGATTCCGGCTTCGGCGGCGCGTTCGATCTCGCCGCGGTGCTGATTCGGCGGTATCGCGAACCAGATGACGTCTACTTCGCCGGATGCGATCATCTCGTCGGCGGTTGAGAAGAGGGACATGCCGCGGTCGTCGTAGTTGGGCTCGTGCTGCTTGATCTTGTCCGGGTTGAGGTTGTCGGCAAACGGATCGGCAAGCGCGGCGAAAGTCCCGATCTCTTCGGATTGCAATCTAACCAGTTGTTGCAGGTGGTTCAGTCCGCGCTGACCTACACCGACAAGTCCGACACGCAGTTGATTCGCCAATTTTGTATCCGCCTTCCTATCTGAAATCAGCAATGCAACTATACATTCCCCGTCACTGTTCGATTTTTCGCCATCGAGCTGTAACGAACTCAACTTCTACTTTTAATCTACAACATCAGTGCGATAATATTCTTGCTGAGATGACAAATCCTGAAACCGAAGAATCCCGCTCGTCGATTTGGACTGTTTCAAGCAGCGACTTGGCCAAGTTCTTCTTGATGTACACCTTGATATACGTGTGCGGATCAGGTCTCTTGATCTGGCTGCACCTCAAACGCGACGCGGATCCTCATGATGTCGCCTCAAGTATCATTACAGGCGTATCGCTCATAGGAATCGGCATCGCGCCCTCACTTGCCTTAGTGCTGATCGAACCATGGAGGTTCGCAGTGATTTTCTCACGGGGATTGGAATTGAAACTTAAGCGTCGCGAAGAAGCGATGCGTAAACGCGAAGAAGCGTTGCGAAACAAAGCCCGAAAAGAAGCCTATGAATACGGTGTACAGTCCGAAAGGGCGCGGGCTAGAGGTGAAAAACCAGGACCGCCGCCTTGGGAGCGTGAAACCGACGAGTGATTACGCAGCTAATCTGGCTAGATCCGGCAAACACCGAACGAGTTTCGTTTAAAAATGTATCGCTTCGTTGGTGACGGCGGCGGCGGCTTCTTTCACCACCTCGGACATCGTCGGGTGCGAATGCGTGACGCGGTGGAGTTCTTCGCTCGTTCCTTCCAGATAGCGCAACATTCCGACCTCCGCGATCAACTCCGTAGCCTCGCTGCCGATGATGTGCGCTCCGACAACCTCGCCGGTCTCGTTATCCACGATGATTTTGGCGAAACCGCTCGGGTCGCCAACTGCAACCGACTTGCCTGCGACTTGGAACGGCACTTTGCCCACGCTGTAGTCGAGCCCCTGATCCTTAGCTTCACCTTCCGTGATCCCGATTGAGGCGATCTGCGGGTGGCAGTAAGTGCAACGCGGCATGGCGAGATAGTCTTCGATGGGCTCCGGATCGTGACCGGCGATCGTCTCAGCCGCCACGATGCCCTGATCGAACGCGACGTGTGCAAGGGGGAGTTTGCCGGTAACGTCTCCTACGGCATATACGCCAGTGACGTTTGTCCGCATGTTGCCATCAACCTCGATGAAGCCGGGACCGTAGGTCTGAACGCCGACGTTCGCTAGGCCGATGTCGTCAGAGTTAGGTTGGACGCCGACGCCGAGGAGGACTTTATCGCAGGTGAAGGTCTGTGTTTCGCCGTCTTCGCCGACCGTGTAGCTGAGGGTGACGGTGCCGTCATCGTTCTTTTCAACGCCTTTGACCATCGAACCGGCGTTGATCTTAATGCCCTGCCGTTTGAACTGACGCTCCAGTTCGGCAGAGACTTCCTCATCCTCTTTCGGCACGATGCGCGGTAGGAGTTCGAAGAGCATGACTTCGACGCCGTACGCGTTGAAGTAGTAGGCGAATTCGCAGCCGATAGCGGATGCGCCGACGATGGCGACAGCCGATGGCTGGTCTCTCAATTCGAGTGCCTCTCGGGATGTAATGACGGATTCGCCGTCGATTTCGAGGCCGGGCAGCGAACGGGCTCGTGCGCCAGTGGCGATGATGATGTTTTGCGCGGTGACCCACTGATCACCATCGATCTGCACACGGGTCGAAGACATCAGTCTGCCGGTGCCCTCGATCACTGTGATGTTGTTCTTTCGCATCAGATAGCCGATGCCGCGGGTGAGCGTGTCCGAGACACGACGCGAGCGGTCTACGGCTTTGGACATGTCGAAGCGGACGTTGTCGAACTCGATGCCCCAGTCGCTGGCATGTTTCATCTCGTTGACGAGTTCGGCGTTCTTGAGCAACGACTTCGACGGGATGCATCCCCAGTTCAGGCAAACTCCGCCCAATCCGCCGATGCCGGTGCCGTCGTCTTTCTCCACGATGGCGACGTTGAGACCCAGCTGAGCGGCTCGAATCGCGGCGTGGTAACCGCCGGGGCCGGCGCCTAGGACGACTACATCGAAGACAGATTCTGAGTTGGACATCTAAGTGATTTACCTCAACACGGACGACGGTATACAAGCACAAGATTCGAGTCTATAACCATTGATTCCAGTCCTTTTCCGAGCGGGTCAGGGTGATTATCAATCCACGCGCGTGAGTTCGTACAACCTTCTGAGGATTGCGGCTGCGATTACTCCCAACGATGTGAATACGGCAACTCCGATGGCGAAGATGACGAGGTAAGGTATCCAACTTCCGGGACAGTCGAGGAGGCTGCTACAGACCCACCAGGAGGCGAAGGCGTAGCCGAGGAATACGATGATGCCGGATAGAAACCCCGCGAGCGCGCCAATCTTGACACAGCGTTTCATGGCTTGAGATTGTAGATGCGTTGACAACCATTTCGACGCGATGCGGTACAGTGAGAATCAACTCGAAAATCAGTCGCAGAAGGCCTTCGCCATGCAATCCGCAACCGTGTCCCGTAGCCCAGCCGAGTTAAGGCAAGCAGCTCTCGACCACATCTTTATCGGCATGAACAATCATGCCATGCTCGGAGAAGAGGGTGGTCCGCTAATCGTCGAACGCGGGGATGGCATCTACATCTGGGACGTCGACGGCAATCGCTACATCGATGGTATATCCGGGATGTATTTCCGGAACACGGGGCATGGCAGGGAAGAGATAGCGAAGGCGATCTACGAGCAGATCTCCGATCTCAGCGCGAATGTCTATGCCAGCGTTACGCCGGCGGCTGTCGAGTTGGCAAGCGAGATCGCGAATCTGACGCCAGGCGATCTAGCGCGGACGTTCTTTTGTCAAGGCGGATCCGAGGCTAACGAGTCGGCGCTAAAGCTGGCTCAGGCATATCAGATGCGGATGGGTGAGAAGGGACGATACAAGGTGATCTCAAGGCGGGGATCGTATCACGGAGCGACATATGGGACGATGTGGCTGGGCGAGCATCCGGGCTTCCCGCGCACCGACTATCAACCCAAGCCGTCGAGCGCGGTTCATGTTCCGGCTCCGCACTTCTATCGGTGCGAGTTCAACTCGGATTCGCCAGAGCAGTGCGGGGAACTGGCTGCTTTGGCGATCGAGAAGGCGATCATCAGCGAAGGTCCGCACTCGGTTTCTGCGGTGATCGGTGAGCCGGTGACGCAGCCGATGGGTGGTGTTGTGCCGCCAGAGAACTACTGGCCGATGGTTCGCGAGATCTGCGATCGATACGGTGTCGTGCTGATTTTCGACGAGGTGATCACTGGTTTCGGACGTTTGGGTGAATGGTTCGGTGCGGAGGTGGTCAACACTCAACCGGACATAATCTCGTTCGCCAAAGGGATAACAAGCGGCTACTTCCCGTTGGGCGGTTGCATCGCGGATCGGCGTATCTCCGATGCGTTCGCGGGTGGTCCGGAGAAGACTTGGAGCCACATGTACACGTACTCGGCGCACCCGGGGGGCGTAGCTGCCGGTCTCAAGAACCTCGAGATAATGAAGCGTGAAAATCTCGTACAAAACGCTCGTGAGCGGGGCGTTCAACTCGCGGATCGTTTGGCTGAGATGATGGAACGGCATGAGATCATCGGCGACGCGCGAGGCATGGGTTTGGTGCAGGGATTGGAGTTGGTGGCGGATCGTGAGAGCAGGCAGTCGTTCCCGCCGGAGGTCGGCATCGGGGCGAGGTTTACGGATGCGTTGAAGCGCCGTGGAGTTTGGATCAGGGTTGGTGCATACATCTTGCCGCTTTCACCGCCATTGTCGATCACGGCGCATGAGATAGATGAACTATGCGATGCGGTGGAGGATGCGATCGTGGAGGTTTCGGCTGGGTTGGGGGTGTGAACTGGGATGGGGATGATTGGACGCCCCCTGCGTCTCGCGGTGCTCGACGCGTCCCTCTCGCTTCGCGGAGGGGACGTTCGTGGGCGCGTTCGATTCTCCCTTTTGCGGGGATTTTGAATTTTCGAAGCATCGCCGCGTTTGGGGTGTGCGCGGTCGACAACTTGCATGCTTTTCCCAGGTTGGTCGGTGGTTTGAGCCAGCACCGCCGACGTCGCCAGACCATCGGCCCTCCGGCGGACTGCGGAAAGTCGGACCGCCTGGAATCG
>JAAXHR010000120.1 GCA_012270805.1 Dehalococcoidia bacterium | reverse complement strand
GCGCGCTTCGCGGCAGAGGCGAGTCCCTGCTCCATTAGCACTGCCGTGGCTTTCTTGATATCGCCATCGGCTTCCTCTAGCGCTCGTTTCGAGTCCATGATCCCAGCACCAGTAAGGTCGCGCAATTCTTTGATTTGCGCGGTGCTGATCTTAGCCATTTCGTGACAACTCCATATCCTGCTAATTGATCTTGAGGATCGGGTATATTCCCGTCCTAACTGTCTTGTTTGGCCCGTTCTTCCGCAGCGGCTCGAGCAGCCGCCATCGCCGCGTCTTGCGCTTCGCGCTCCGCCTGCATGGCTTCGCGCTCGCGTTGGCGTTCAGCTGCCAACTCGATGCCTTCCGAGATCGCGGCAGCAATGTGGCTCGAAAGCAACTTGATCGAAGCGTGCGAATCGTCATTGCCGGGGATCGGATAGGTGATATTGTTCGGGTCGCAATTGGTGTCAACGATGGCGACCACTGGAATGCCCAGATCCTTGGCCTCTTTGACCGCGTGTTTCTCCCGGTCGATTCCTACGACGTAAATCACGTCCGGCAATTTCGTAATCTCTTTGATGCCGCCGAAGAACTTGTTGAGGCGTCGGACTTCGGTCTGCTTCATCAGCAGTTCACGCTTCGTGTGTGCTTGGACCTCACCCTTGGCGAAATCCTCTTCCAGCTGGATCAATGCCTCGATGCGTCGAGAAATCGTCGCAAAGTTAGTGAGAGTTCCACCTAGCCATCGAGATGTGATGTAGTGCGCGCCTACTGACGTCGCCAATCGTTCGATTTCGTTCCTGGCTTGTGGCTTGGTGCCAACCATCAAGCACTTGCCACCGCCTGCAACAATTTCTCGGACCGCAGATTTTGCGTTCTCGATCGCTTCGATGGTCTTGTCCATGTCCAGCACATGGCGTTTCTTGTGCTTGAGTCGGATGTAATCGCGCATTCGCGGGTGCCAGCGCTTCGAGAGGTGGCCTAGATGCACGCCAGCTCGGTACAGCCCTTCAACTGTCAAGGGTTCGAGTTCTTCGTTTTCGTCTGTGGATTGTGTCTCCACAGCCGCAGTTTCAGTCGTCAAGGTTTTTGAATGATCTCCTGATCGTTGCTTGTGTTCTTTGCGCGCAAAGCGATTCCAAAGCGACAAATAGACCTTTGGAATCAATGTTCGATGGTATCACACGACGATTTGTCCGATATCAACGTATCGGTTCAGCCTAGTTCCATCCTCGCCGACCAAACGCGTCCAAATACCGATTTGAGTCGTTATTCTTAACAGCATCAAAATGAAACGACTAGGTTGGTCACTCGCGTTTCTTCATCCGTGTCGTCATTAGGAGGATGAAACCCATGAAGTTGCTGGGGGTGAACGCCCAACCGACGAGTCCAATTCAGTTGGCCACGGCAATTGGTGCGGTCATGCTGGTCATCGTGGCATTCGTGACGGGCATTTTGCAAGGACCTGGCGCGAACGACACCGTTGGCAATGTGCTGGGCGTTCAAAGCACGTCGACCACATGGGTCGCAAATCTCGGAAACCTGCTACCATTCGGATTCGCGTTCATCGCAGGCATGGTCGCCGCGGTCAACCCCTGCGGTTTCGTCATGTTGCCGGCCTATCTCACCATCTACCTGCGCGACGAATCTGATGTCGACGAAGATTCGAGTCTCGCCGGCATCGCCAAACGAGGTACAAAAGCCATCTACGTCAGTTTGGCGATGGGTTTCGGATTCGTAGCGTTGTTTGGCTCGGCCGGGCTACTCGTCTCCGCAAGCCAAGAACTCGTAAAAGAGGCGTTGCCCTGGATCGGACTCACTCTCGGTATCCTGATGGCGTTGCTAGGCGCCTACATTCTCATCGGAGGCAAAATCTACACCGGTATCGCTCAACAGATGGCTGACCGCGTTGGCGATCCGCGTGTGTCTTCACTCGGCGGTTACTTCCTCTTCGGTATCAGCTATGCACTCGCATCATTGAGTTGCACGTTGCCGATCTTTTTGAGCGTGGTGACAAGTTCATTTGGCCGCGACGGTTTCATGTCGGGACTGATCCAGTTCGTCGCCTACGCTGGCGGCATGGCATTCCTGATAATGATCGTGACGATCGGAATAGCTCTGTTCAAGAGTGCGATCCTAGGCCCCTTGCGACGTTCGATGCAGTACGTCGAACGTGTCTCCGCAGTCATCTTGGCGATCGTCGGAGCATACCTAGTCTTCTACTGGCTCACCGAAGGCGATTTATCGACCTATTTCGGCGCCAGTTAGTAGAACACTTCAAAGTTCTGGCGCGAAACTACGCGGCCTCAACCGGGTTGTGCAGGACACCGATCTTGTCGATTTCAACGGTTACGTCGCCACCAATGTTGATCGGGGGTGTAGTGCCCGAGGTACCGGTCCAAAGCATGTCGCCGCACTCTAAGGTGACGTAGCGGCTGATAAAGCTGATCGACTGCTTCACATCGAAGATCATCTCCGATGAGTGACACTTCTGCCCTTCAACGCCGTTAACGAGTCCTCGGATGTTCACGTCCTGGGGATCGATGTCGGTAACCATGAAAGGGCCGGTGGGTCCGAACGTGTCAGCGGACTTCGCTCGCCACCATTGCGTGTCGGCATCAGGTCCGCCCTGCCAATCGCGCGCGCTGACGTCGTTGCCGCAGGTGTAACCGAATACGTAATCGAGTGCGTCCTCTTCGCTGACGTTTTTGGCGCGCTTGCCCATTATGGCTATGAGTTCGGATTCACACACGACTAACCCGGAATCAGCAGTTAACTTGATCGGTTCGCTCGGTCCGATGATCGCCGTTGGTGTCTTGTAGAACGGTTCGGGACGTGACGGCTCTTGTGCACCGAGAAGGTGCGAGCGATAGTTACGTGCCAAGCACAGCATCTTGGTCGGGTTGGGGTTCGGTGCAAGTATCTTCACGTCGGACAAGCTGTGAGTTGCACCGGTCGCTTCGTAGGACTGCCCAATCGGCGAGTTCGAAATCTCCGTTATCGTGCCATCGTCCTCGACGATGCCGTACTCGGCGGCACCACCGTTCTCAAATCTGACGAACTTCAATCTTCGGCCCCCTGTGGATTGATTTTGTGGATTCTCAACGCTAGTGTAAGTTAATCCACCCAAAAAGCGTGCAGATCGTGATTACCCAAGATTGAAGATAAAATCCACTCAGCGGTTCACTGACATCACAGAGGCAGAGCAAATGTTCGACATCAAGATCGTGGGAGGCGTAGTGCACGACGGAAGCGGTCTTCCAGGAATCCGCGCCGACGTTGGGATCAAGGGAGATTCCATCGAAACAGTCGGCGACCTGACTGAAGCGGAATCCGCTGTAACCATCGACGCTTTCGGAAAATCCGTGACGCCAGGATTCATCGACCTGCACACTCACTCCGACGCTTCATTTCTCGTCGATCCGCACGCCGATTCAAAACTCACGCAGGGCGTGACTCTCGAATATTTCGGAAACTGTGGAATGAGTTTCTGTGCCCCGCTGTACGGCGCGGCGCGAGATCAGCTTCGCGAACGATTGACCCGAGGCGGTGAAGGCACATTCGAGGTCGATTGGGAAGACTTCGACGGCTATTTGAACGCCATGGAACAACGCGGTTCGACGATAAACATCGCCACACAGGTGGGACACGGAACCGTCCGTTCCGCGGTCATGGGTATGGGCAACCGCGGTCCTACAATCGATGAACTGGCTCACATGACTCGGCTTGTCGAGGAGAGTCTTGACGCGGGAGCCTTGGGAATGTCCACGGGATTGTGGTACGCGCCCGGATCATACTCCTTGACCGATGAGGTGATCGCGTTGAATCAGCCGGTAGCTGACCGCGACAAGCTCTACTCGTCGCACATCCGCTCGGAAGCCGATGATTTATGCGGGCTGTTCCCAGCCCACGCCGAAGCCATCGAAATCGGACGACGAACCGGTGGTCGTATTCAGGTGTCACACGTTAAAGCCGTCGGTCCCAAGTTCTGGGGACGTGGACCAGAAATACTTGAAGGGTTCGAACGCGCCCGCGACGAAGGAATCGATGTTGCCGGCGACCAGTACCCATATTCTTGGTCAAGTACTGGCTTCAGCGGCGCGATGTTCGCTAGATGGTCACTTACTGGCGGCAGACAGGAGACGCTCGAACGGCTGCACGACGACGACCTGCGCGCCATGATGCGCGTCGATACCGAGTACTACATCAGCCGCAACCACGGTGCCGCTGGTTCCGTGGTTGCTCATTTTCCCCCGAACTCCGACTATGAAGGCATGAATCTCGTTGAGATCGGCGAAGAGATGAATTGCGACCCGGCTGAAGCCGCCCTCCGTCTGTACGAGCAGTCCGACGGCTCTTACGTCTTGCATTCGATGGAAGAATCAGATGTCGAGGCGATCGCTCAATGGCGATTGATGGCCGTCTGCTCCGACGGCAGTTCGCTACGAACCACCGGGCCGCTCTCGTCCGGCAAACCCCACCCGCGAAGCTACGCCACCAACTCTAGACATTTGGAGACATTCGTCAAAGAACGCAATTTGATGTCGTTCGAGGAAGCGATCTACAAGATGACCGCACTCGGCGCGCAGAGGCTTAATCTAACGCGCCGCGGGCGGATCGCACGAGGGATGTATGCCGATGTATTGGTATTCGATCTCGACAACATCAAACAGAACAACTCGTTCACCGATCCGCACCAGTACTCAACCGGCATGGATCACGTCATCGTCAATGGTGTTCAGGCGATTGCCGACGGCGAATTGACCGGTGCTACGCCTGGCAAGGTTCTGCGAGATTTCGACGCATAGGCGAGGTATCGACTGCCGATCTCAATATCGAGAGGCGAACAATGACTTGGGACCTGGTAATTAAGAACGGGACCGTGATCGATCCGGTCCAAAGCCTGCACGCCAAACGTGACATAGCGATTGCAGGCGGCAAGATACGTGCGGTTGAAGAGCACGTCAGTGATGGCGATGCTCACGATGTGCTCGAAGCTGATGGCCTCATCGTCACGCCCGGATTGGTCGACCTGCATGTTCATGTCTGGTGGGGCGTGGCACATTTGGCAGTCGAAGCCGACCCATCGTGCCTGTACCGTGGCGTGACCACTGCCATCGACGCTGGATCGGCAGGGTCGAACACCATCGCCGGTTTCCATCGCTACGTCATGCAGGAAGTGGACACGCGAGTTCTCGCCTTTTTACACATCTCTGGCATGGGACAACTCGACAACGAGATCGGTGAGCTTGAAGACGTACGATGGGCCCGAGTCGAAAAAGCCGTTGAAGCCGCAAGGATGTTTCCGGAGGTCATCGTCGGCATCAAAGTTCGACTTTCCGAAGCGATACTCGGCAACAACGATCTTGTTGCCATGGATCGTGCACTGGAAGCGTCGAGGCAGCTCGGCAAACCATTGATGATCCACATCGGCGGCACAGTCAACCCTGTAGAGCGGTATCTGGAACAGCTGCGTCCGGGCGACATCGTGACCCACAGTTTCACAGGCAACCCTCCGGGGATCGTCGACAACACCGGAAAGGTAATCGACGCGGCACGCGACGCAATGAATCGCGGGGTGAACTTCGATGTTGGTCACGGGGCCGGTTCGTTCTCGTTCGATGTTGCTGAGAAGTGTGCTGCCGATGGATTCGGACCCGGCACCGTCAGCTCGGATGTACACCGCTACAACATCCGCGGCCCGGTGTACGATCTGCTGACAACCTTGTCGAAATACCTTTACTTGGGATTCTCGCTTGAGGAGGTCATCGCGTTTGCCACTCAGCGTCCCGCTACGGCGATCGGTATGACTGAGACAATCGGTTCGCTACGTGTCGGTGCGGATGCCGATGTTTCGATAATCAGATTGTTAGAAGGCGATTTCAAATTGACTGATGCTCGCGGAGCTACTCGGAACGGCAAACAACTGCTCGTACCTGTCGAGACCGTTCGTAATGGACGCCGCTACCCGCCGCATCATTCCGCGCATCCTCACTTGGTAGGCCATCATCACAGCCACTGAAACGCTCACAAAGGAAGTCAACCAATCCCCGATTTTGCGAATGGACTCGGTTTGCAAGCGTTACGGAGCGGCTACCATCCTTGATGATCTCAATCTGTCAGTTGGTGTCGGACAGGTTGTTTCGATCATGGGTGTCAACGGTTCCGGGAAATCGACACTTTTGCGCATCGCGGCAACGTTGACTACACCAACATCGGGCGAATTGAGCGTCAACGGTGCCGACGCCGTGAAATACGCCGCCAATGCCCGTCGATACATAGGTGCGGTAATGCATTCGCCGATGCTCTACTCAGATCTCACGATGCGCGAAAATCTAGCACTGTTCGCGACGCTATGCCAACTCGATGATCCCGCAGAACGCGTCGAACAGGTTGCGTCTCGTTTAGCGTTGGATGACCGGATGGATGAACGCGTCAGGCGGTTGTCGCACGGTTACAGGAAACGCGTTGCAATTGCACGTGCAATCATCCACGGACCTTCGCTGTTGCTCTTGGATGAACCTGAGACAGGGCTCGACAATGCAGCGCTCGATGCACTGATGGACATCGTCATTGAATGGAAGTCCAATGGACGATCTGTCCTAATCGCGACGCACAGCACCGAATTTGTGTCTGATGTAGCTGATGCAGTCTACAGAATGAGCGGTGGTCGCTTAAGGACTGTCGAAATCGATTGATGATCGGTTGACCGCGACGCTGTCTATAATCTGGGCCCTCACGCTCAAGGAGTTGCGCATCGAATCGCGCAACCGAGACGTTGCAATTGCGATCGTAATGTTCGCCTCGTTGGTGATCGCGATATTTGCGATTGCGATCGAGCCAACGAGCCGGAACGCGATCGAGACTGGGCCGGGTGTACTGTGGGCAGCGATCACATTCGCTGGTGTCGTCGGACTAACTCGGGCGACGTCTCACGAGTTGGAGAACGACGCAGTAGGCGCGTTGATGATGGCGCCCGTCTCGCGCGATCTGCTATTCATAGGCAAATCGCTAGGAAACTTCGTGTTCCTATCCTTCGCTACGGTGATAGTGCTCGTCGTTTTCACTTTCATGTTTAACTTGCCGGTCTTCCGGGTGGAGATCCTGCTCGTAGCCCTGTTGTCTGCAATTGGGTTCTCATCAGTCGGAACACTATTCTCCAGCCTTACGTTCCGAGTTCGGGCACGCGAGGTATTGCTACCGATGCTGTTCTTGCCATCGGTGGCGCCACTTCTTTTCGCCGCGATCCGAGTTACAACGGCTGCCGCAAGCGGTGATGGTTGGTCTGCTTCGATCCCCTGGTTGCAACTTGCGGTGGCTTACGACGTGGTGTTTGTGACCGCTTCCGCCCTGCTTTTTGGTTACGTTCTCGACGATTGATACCTCTCGAAGATGCGCCAAAACAAAAATTCCTTACCTGACCGATTTACAATTAGCAGGTGCTAATACACGGCTGTCGCCTCTGTCTCCAACTGCCCGACCCTAATGGTATTTTCGCAAATCCGAACCCAGACCGTGCTGCATGTTGCGACGTTGATCGCCATGGCATTCGCACTCTGGATGATGTTCGTATGGGTGCCGACGGACATAAACCAGGGAGTTGTCCAGCGCATCCTCTACATCCATGTTCCAGTCGCGTGGGTCAGTATGGTCGCGATCATTGGTGTCGCCGCGGCTAGTGTTCTCTACCTCGTAACGAAGAACGAGACTTGGGACGGTTTAGCAGTCTCGATGGCCGAGGTCGGTGTGATGTTTGGCGGCGTGATGCTGATTTCGGGAATGGTTTGGGCCAAACCAGTTTGGGAAGTCTGGTGGACCGGCGAGGCCAAGTTAACCACCGCACTGATCCTCTTCTTCATCTACGTCGCATACCTGATGTTTCGAGCCTATTTCCCTGTTGGAGACCAGCGGATGCGCCTATCGGCCATCATCGCCATCATCGGAGCCATCGACACGCCGATCATCTACTACGCGTCGGTCTTGTGGCAAGAAGCACATCCACCTTTAGTGGTTGGACCGGTCGCAGAGGAAGAGAATCTAGTCGCAGCGGAGATCGGATTGACACTCTTGGTGAGTGTCATCGCCTTTACGCTCCTCTTCTTCTCATTGCTAACCGCCCGGCTCGGGTTGGCAAGAATGGAAAGCGAGTTCGAAGTGTTGAAGTTCCGCGCCGTTGCTTCTACCGCAGGTAGTGGTCGATGAAACGCTCGATCGCACGCACTTCGGCAGTCGCATTTGCGGTGGTGTTGACACTAATCATCTCGACATCTATCTTGGCGCAATCTTCTTCAATCACCACCGGCGTGGTCACCGCAGTCGAGGCGGGTGACGACGGAGGTTTGACGGCATTTTCAATCGTCAGCGGTGACGGTAGCGTACAAAGATTTACGGTTTCATCCGCGAACCCAAACACGGAATACGGGCTAGAAAACCGCGTCGGGGACCGGTGGGTGTCGGATCAGTCTTCGGATCCTCAGGAAGCCGCAGATCGCTTGCGGGATCAGCAACGTCGATTGGCACAAATATCCGTCCAATCAGATGGGGACGGTAGTGCGATATCCATAGTGCAAGCACAATCGACAGACGTTGACACCAACTTGGGGTATCTCCTCGCCGTTGTGGCGATAGCATGGATAGCAATAATGGCCTACGTTCTTTATCTGGGTGTCCGGCAACGTGCTATCGCGAACGGCATCGCGAACTTGCACAACGAGACTAACGATAACCAATCCTGATGGAAAACAGCGAATCACAAGGATTACCATCCTCATCGTCTGGTGCTGAAAACGCCGCCAAGTCCACAGTGCTGATGAGCGGCAAGGCTCGCATTGCCGTTGTTGCGTGTCTTTTCATCGTGGGCGTTGTCTATCTGGCTGTAGTCGCATTCAACGAAGCAACCGTCGAATTTTCGAGCGTCGATGACGTCGTATTGCATGAAACCCCTGGCGGCACACAATCCATCGGCGTGTTGGGCAAACTAGTCCCGAATTCGTACATCAAATCACCAGACGGTGTCACAGCGAACTTTAGACTACGTGACGAGGGCGGTTCGTTGGAGCTGCCCGTCGTCTATTCAGGAGAGGTCGGTCAAGTCTTCTTCAACGACCATTCAGAAATCATCCTCAACGGCACGCTAGGGCCCGATGGCGTCCTGGAAGCGGAAATGCTCACCGTCCGTTGCCCTTCGAAATACTTGACCGAACAAGAGCAGATGGAACTCGACGGGCAATTGGAACCTCCGCCCTATCAATCCGATTATTTCGACAACCAACCGGACGCTTAACTCATCGGTCGGCGAAGTCACACCTGCATCCGAAGACGTCGCAGATTCGGGTTCAGAACGCCAATCGAGATCGTCACTAGTATGACGAACCCGCAACCAATGATGAGCGAAGCCGACGAGCCCAGCGAATCGGCCATTGCGCCGAAAACAAAACCGCCAGCCGGGAATCCGGCCCACGCGAGCTCATAGATACCTGCCAGACGGCCGCGCACGTTGTCCGTGATCGCCATCTGCAACGAGATAGTACCCAATCCGATGTGAATCGCGTTCATCAACCCGAACAGTAACGCGAACGCATAGCCGAAGTACAGGCTCGCAACTAACGCGAAGGTGATCGCTGATGCTGCTGTGAGGAAGTTCGTCGATAGCAACGCGTAACCAGTGCGCTTGAAGCCGCCTGTGAACCCAAGCAGCAAGCCGCCGACAAACGCCCCCAGGCCTACCGCGGCGAAAAGTTGGCTGTATTCGCCGGGTCCGACTTTGTAAACCTCCCTCGCGATAGGCGTCAGCAAGTAGATGAAACCACCCATCAAAAGCGCATTGACGAACGTGAAAGTCAGGTTGCCGGTAAGAATTGAATTCGTACGAATAACAGTCGCGATTTCAACCACATCGTGCCAAATCGCTTGATGTGTAATCGGAATCGATGACGACAAGGGTCGATAAGTGGCGACGATCACGAAGTTGAGCGCCATCATTCCTGCGATGACGACGTAGGACCAATCGTATCCCCACCAATGAACGATTCCCCCCCACATCAGTGGAGCGAGAACGCGGCCCAGATTGAAGAACGAATTGTCGAAGAATATTGAACGCGCCAGGATGTTCCGCGGCACCATGATTGGCAGTAGCGAGAATCTAGCCGTCCAATCGAGTGCAAGCGCGGCGCCGTGAATAGCTCCCGCAACCTGAATATGCCAAGGTTCAACGCGATCCGTAATCAGAAGGACCCCGACCGTCAACATGGAAGTCGCGGTCATCACCGAGCCGCACATCAGTAAGGTTTTCCTACTGAATCGATCGGCCAATATCCCGCTCGCGAGCGACATCGATACCGATGCGATGACGACCGCTGCACCCAGAATCGCCAGCTGCAACGCCGACTGCGTGATATCGAAGATGACGTAGGTCTGGGTAACCGTAACCATCTGATTCCCGATGCCCCAGACGACGGTTCCGACCAGGAACTTCCTCAACTCGACGGATGCCATGGTTCGCCCTAGTCGTGCGACGCCGAGGCGGGCTCTCCCGGGCCTTCGACGAGGAACTGCTGTGCTATCGCGCGCCATGTTTTGTAAAGATTGCAGTGCTAAAATTCATTGTGAATTCCGATGAGCACTAGTCCCGAAATTACGAATATCGTCTATGCGTCACTAGCTGCGTTCTTCCTTGGTGCGATACCGGCCGCGTACCTGGCCTCTCGGCTTCACGGTATCAACATATTCCAAGTGGGCACACGGCAGGCCGGCGCAACGAACGTCTGGAAGCACGTCAACCGTAAGACTGGGTTCATCGTCTTCCTTATCGACGTTGCTAAAGGTGTGCTTACGATACAGCTATCAAGGTACATCTTCGAAGTTTCGGGGCTTTGGTTCCTTGTACCATCGGTTGCAGTGATACTGGGCCACTGGTTTTCGCCGATGACCAAGTTCAAAGGTGGAGACGGCGTAGCTAGCCTCGGCGGACTGATCGTTGGGCTTTTCCAATGGCTGGCACTACCCGCCAGTATCGTGGCGATTGCATTCGGATTACCGCCTCTACGTTACAAGTTCGCCCATCCTTCATTGCAGGCAGGAGTGACTGGTTGGGGTGTCCTTCTCCTGACGATTGCAGTGGCCGGACCAAGCGATAAACGCGTCGAACACTTGGTACTGTACGTTGGAATCTCCTGTTTAGCACTCGCAGTTCTACTGAAAAGCGTCCGGTTTCATAGACGCAACGCTCATTTTTTCAACGAAGAAGAAGACGAGTTGGAATCTGGCGAGATCGAAGAACACCGTCCGGCAGAGTCCGAGCGCTAGACCGCTGGCAACACTAATCGGTCGTCAACCGCTTGTTGCCAGATCCTGATCCGCGCCGTCATGTCTCTAACTCGGTCACGACACGCAGGATCGTCAAATCTGTTACTCATTTCGAACGGGTCTCGGTTGAGGTCGTAAAGCTCACATTGATCACCAGGGCTGAGATTCAGTTTCCAACGATCCGCTGTCACCACGGAGCGCCAAGAAACGTGCGACATGCGCTCGATATCGGGATTGCCAAGCGGCACCGTCGGCGGGTGCTCATACCACTGCATGAACACGTCGTTGCATAACTCCGCGCTTCCTTCAAGAACGTCTACCCGGCTCGCGCCCTGTAGGTGCGAAGGCATTTCAGACGAAGCAACGCCCATGAGTTCAAGTAGTGTCGGCGCGATGTCAATGTGCCCGATGCTACCGCCGATCATCTTCTGCGAACGACTCATCCACGGAACACGCATCAACAGCGGAACCCCCGCTATCTCCTCGTAAAACGCTCGTTTAGTGCCCAACATGCCGCGATCGCCGAGACCATCACCATGGTCCGATGTGAAAACTACGACAGTCCGAGCCGCTTGCCCAGTCTCCTCGAGAGCGTCGAGTATCTTGCCCACGCCGCGGTCCATAAGCGTCACCAGACCGAAATATCGTGCTCTCAGGGCTTTCCAATTTTCCGGCGTGCGCAACGGCAAATTCGCTCCGCCCGCATCAAGTGCTGGCGAATTTTCGTCGCTGACACGGAAATAGTCCGTAGGATCTCCTTCCAAGTGATGCTCCGCACGGCGTCGGTGCCAGAGCGGCGTGTCGTCATCGGGCATGCGAAGGAACAACGGTCCGACCGGGATGTCGTCCGGGACATACATGTCGTTAAACGGACCGTTGTATGGAGGGTGCGGCTCGAAAAACATGGCGCACATCAGCCACGGGTCATTGACGTTCCTTCGAATGAAGTCGGCCACGTTGTCGCCAAGAAACGTTGACATTGTGTGCGCTTCCGGCAACATGCTTCTTTGTTGTTGTGAAAACGCGTAACCACCATCGGTCCGCAAGTGCGGCTCGTAGCCATGCGATTTCAAGAAATCGAAATACTCCGAGTGTCTGAAACGATCCTCGCGTCGTGTGTGCGTCGGATTCGATTCGTGCTCGTCTTCAGTTGCGAGCCAGTCGTCGAACCCATGTTGTCTCACGAGATCGTTGCCGAGGTGCCACTTGCCGAATTTGGCTGTTCGATACTCGGCCGGCGATAAAGTGCCGATCGACAGTGAAGACTCGGGCAACTGTACGCTGTTCTTTATCACGCCAGCGGTGTGAGGATATAGGCCGGTCAGCAGCGATGCCCTTGCCGGCGAACAAACCGCGACCGTGACGTAGCAGTTTTCGAAGACGAAACTCTCGTCGGCCAGCGCATTTACGTTGGGCGATTCGACCCAATCATTGCCGTAACACGCCATCGTGTCGCGACGTTGCTGGTCAGTGCAGATCAGCAGGATATTGGGACGATCAGGCATGGTCCTAGATCATGCGCAAAACTCAGATCTAATGGCTTGCTGCATAACGATCCGCAAATTTGTGAAGACGATGCCTAAAGCGCGTAAGAGGCAAGAAGATCGGCAGGTGTCCTACGCGGGTTAGCTTCAGCTATTTCATCAACGCGATCCTGGAGCGTTGGGCGCTCATCTTTGTAGATCAATCCGAGCGGAATGCCAGGTCGGTCGAGCAGATCCTCCGCAGACTGTCGGCTAGACGGGTCGTGATCTTCCGGCACATCCCAAGCGATGCCGGGTATGCCTTTGCGGCGATTCCCCTTAAGGATGTCGTACGTGTCGTTGTAGGTCGTGCAGGGCGACTGTACGTGGACTATCGAGAAACCCTTGTGATTCATCGCATCTTGAATAATGTTTGCGAGATCGCGCGGCTTGCTCGAGTAGTGAGATGCGATAAAGGAGACACCGATCGTCAGGTAGTACTTGAGCGGCATCATCTGAGATTCGATCTTGCCGTAAGGGGTTGAACTCGTGGTCACACCCATCTCGGTCGTCGGTGAAGATTGCCCCTTAGTTAGACCGTATACCCCGTTATCCATCACTACACACGTCACGTCGACGTTACGTGCGGCAGCGGGGCCGATGTGCTCGCCTCCAATGGCCAAAAAGTCACCATCACCGGCGACGACTACAGCCTGCAAATCAGGGCGCCCCATCTTGACACCGAACGACAATGGCAAGGTTCGACCGTGGATGCCATGAAGCCCGAAGGGTTGATCGCCCTCCATCAAGTGCACCATATTGCCTGAACATCCAATGCCCGCGACGATGACATAGTTAGATTGTGGAATCTCGTGTTCGGCCACATGCCTCTCGAGCGCCCACTCCAGAGCCCGTCGCACACCGAAGTCGCCGCAGCCCGGGCACCAAACGAAGTCGTATTCTGGGTTGCGATTGCTCAAACTAAAACTGTTCCTTTCTCGGCTCTAATCTCGGCAACTCGAGTTGAGATTCGATCAACCAGCGTAGCCGGTTTGAATGGCAGTCCAGTGTACTGCGTAACCGATTCTGCTCGATAACCGTGTTGGCGAAGCACTGCCGACCATTGTCCCATGTAGTTTAGTTCGGGCACGATAACCATACTCGCCCGCTCTAGGGCTGCTTTCATCTCATCAGGTAGCGGACTGAGAGCCATCGAGTACAACCAGCCAACATCCACCCCCTCAGCCTTGAGCCGTTCGTACGCCTCGCGAGCCGGCCCTTTTGAGGAGCCCCAAGACATGATCATCGCAGTAGCACCTTCATCCTCGATCTCAATGTGAGCGTCATTCAGAAGATCCATTTTCTTGAAGCGTCGCTCTGTCAATCGGATATGATGACGCGGCAGATGCGTGGTGTCACCGATTTCGTCGTGCTCCGAACCGTTCGCGACGTACGCACCCGGACCGCCGGGTATCGGCATCGGCGACAGACCGTTTTCACCCCACGACTCGTAACGGGCATATCCGTTGCTGCCGTTGTAAACGGATCGTGTTTCGACTTTTACGGCATCGAGATCTGGTTTTCGGATGTTTTCGCCTTTCTCAGCCTGTCCGAACTCACTCATCACGATCACTGGGCCCTGATAACGTTCAGCCCAATTAACCGCAAGTGCGCCCGCATCGAAACATTCTTCAACAGATCCCGGAGCCAATATTGGGACTGTCATATCGCCGTGTCCAGGATGGAGGCATGTCATCAGGTCACTCTGCTCCGATTTTGTCGGTAAACCCGTCGATGGACCTCCGCGCTGAACATCCACGACCACGCAGGGAATTTCTGCCATCCAAGCCAACCCGAGCCCCTCGCCCATCAACGACAATCCGGGGCCTGCGGTCGCGGTCATTGACTTCTTGCCGGCATAACCCGCGCCCACGATCGCGCTGATCGCCTCGATCTCAGATGAAACTTGGTGCGCAAACCTGCCCGTCCCGACGAGGTTTTGCTCCATCCAAACCAGGATCGTCGTCGCTGGCGATATCGGGTAACCGACGTAGAAATCGACCCCAGCCGTCACTGCGCCTAATGCCAGTGCAGCGTTGCCGGTGATCATTATCTGTTCGTAATCCGGTGGGCTCGGAGGCGCCAGCGTGCCAACCGAGAACCCGCTGTTCGCAGCCACATCCGCACCCAATCGAATCGCCTTTTTGTTGGACTCGATGATCTCTTCGTCGCCGGGACGTCCACGAGTGAAACGGGCAGTGATAAATGCGTCGATCTCTTCAAGAGAAAACCCGATGAGGTTCGCCACCGCGCCGATGGTAACCATGTTGGCAGCGCGCGTGTTACCGGTTGACTTTGCGAGTTCGTCGGCGTCGATCCCGAAATATTGTCCACCTCCCGGGAGTTGAAATTCGCCGGAGTTGTATATCGCTACGCCGTTATCAGAGAGGTCTTCTCGGTGGTTGTTGTAGGCGTACTCGTCTAGCGAAACTAGAACATCGACCGAGTCGCCTGAACTCAAAACCGGAGACGTAGAGATGCGAACCTGCGATGAGGCCGGGCCTCCCATGATTTGAGACGGGAATGTCGAGAATGTCGAAACGTAATATCCAGCGTTCGCCGCCGCCCTGGCCATCGCGTCGGCTGAGGTAACTAGTCCCTGTCCGCCTTCACCAGCGAACCGAATTACGAAGTCCTGGCTATGATTGTCCGACATGTTTCGTTATTGCCTACTCCCTTGTGCGCCTAAATCGATGCATCGTACGTCATGAGTTTCGCACCAGATCCAAAGCGCTACGATTCGGGCTCCCTTATCGTAATGATACTCCTTACCCATCTGATAAACAGTTTGCATTTTCACTCAATAATCACCTGTCGTTTACAATCGCCTGCCAGAGTATCAAAGACTAGAAATGAGCATCCTAAAACCACGAGCGACGAAAACGATCACGCGTTGGTCAGCAGGCGGTGTGGTGGCGCGCGTGCATGACGAAAATCGTATCGAGATCGCTCTGGTAGGCCGATTAGGCGACAACCTTTGGGCGTTGCCGAAAGGCACGCCCGATTACGACGAGACGATCGAGCAAACCGCGATCCGCGAGGTGCGGGAAGAAACTGGCTTGGACGTCAAGCTGCTCTCCACCGTAGACGAAACCCGATATTCGTTCGTGCGATCTAAGCACAGCCGATTAATGAGTGAGCGCGATAACCCACACGCAAACATAAAGGTCAACAAAACCGTCTATTGGTACCTCATGGAAGCATCTGGAGGCGGCTTCGAACACCACGATCATGAATATGACATCGCCTGCTGGGTCGAGCTCGACAAGGCGATAAATCAGCTCACGCACTATAGCGAAGCCAAAGTAGCCAGATCGGCGGCGCGCATCTTTCGCAAATTGAATGCCTTTCAAGACGCGGTCCGCCTAAACGGTCGTTTGACCACGCTCCGTTCGAAACGAATGGCAGATGCTTGGAACGACTACGTATGGCGAACAGATCCGGAACTATCAGAACTCGATGCCGCTGAACCGCTGGGTCTTACCTACATCGACTTCGAACGGTTCTACCGGGAAGATCTGAGGAAATCCAACCGAAAGTCGTTCAAATTTGCCATCGAAGATCAAAACGGGGTCCATATCGGAAACTGCATGTGCTACGACTACAACCAACGACGAATGCAAGCAGAATTCGGCATCATGATCGGCGATCCACAGTATTGGGGTAAGGGCTACGGTTCGGATGCCACCAAGACCCTTCTGTCGCATATCTTCACGAACACCAACATTCGCCGACTTTACCTTCACACTTTGTCGACGAACCGTCGCGCCCAGCGTTCATTCGAAAACGCGGGATTCCGCAAATATGATCACATCTGGCGCGAGGGTAAGAGTTTTGTTCAGATGGAGATACTGGCACACGACTGGGCACGCCACAACGAGTAAATCGATCTCGCGGATATCATTCAGTCAACATTTCGAAATGACACATAGCAAAGGAGCAAACACAAGATGGCGAAACTTCTACTGATCACTGGCGGAAGTCACCCCTACGATGAAACAACACCGGTAATGAATGAGTTCCTTGTCGAAGCGGGTCACAATGTCGACGTTTCCGAATCGGCAGACGAACTCGAAGGTGATCTGTCGGGCTACAACGCTATCGTCCTTAACACCCTGCGGCAACCAGCGACTGACAACGATCTATCCGAAGCACAACGCGATGGCTTGATGGGTTACGTCTGGACTGGGGGCGGATTGGTTTCAGTCCATATCTCTGCTGCCTCATGCCCGGATTGGCCCGAGATGAAGAAGATGACCGGCGGAGGATGGATCCTAGGTGAAAGTTGGCACCCGCCTTTCGGATGGTTCCAAGTCCATCTGAGCAACAACGCTCACCCGCTCGCTAAAGACATCTCGCCGTTCTGGACATACGACGAGTGCTACTGCGGTCTCGACATCCAACCGGGCATCGATGTGTTCATGTACGGCATCGTCGAGGACAAGTCGAAGCCGCTCGGTTGGTCATACAAATACGGCGAAGGCGACGTTGCCAATATCGCTCTCGGACATGCTGGCTCTAGCCAACAGCACCCAGAGTTCCAGCAGTTGATCCTTAACAGCGTCGACTACGTCGTCTGAATCCGCCTAACCTGATCAATCCTGTTTCGGCGCCGGATTGATCAGATCCATGCCGATAGTTTCCGGCACGACACCGGCGAGTTCTTCAACCGTCCACCGACCTTCCTTGTAGATGGACCGATGTGCTACCGGGTGGTTCATCAGGCTCACTCGATTGCCGGTGCAGTGGAAGATGTTGCCCGACACGCCATCGGCGGCATCAGTGCAAAGCCAGACAACCATCGGCGCTACTTGATCCGGCTCGGAGGTAAGGATACCTTCCTCAGGATGTGGGAACTGTCCGGCGCGCATCGCCCTGGTGCTTTCAGGAACGCTGTCGGTCATGCGTGTGCTGGCACCAGGCGATATTATGTTCGCCGTCACGTCGTATCGCGCTAGCTCTTTCGCGACTACGCGAGTGAAACCCGCGATGGCATCCTTGGCAGCACCATAGTTCGACTGTCCACCTTGCCCGTACAAACCTGAAACCGATGAGAACGTCACGATTCGACCGCTCTTCTGCGCCCTGAATATCTCAGAAGCAGGTCGCACCACCGAGTATGTCCCCTTGAGGTGCACGGCGATCACATCGTCCCATTCGGCCTCGGTCATGTTGAAGATCATCCGGTCACGGAGGATGCCTGCAGGAGTAATCACGATGTCGAGACGTCCGAACTCGTCAAGCGCCTGCTGCACAATATTCGCTCCGCCTTCCGCCGTAGCTACCGAGTGGTACGAAGCGGTGGCGCGTCCACCTAGTTCGCTGATCTCCTCGACCACCTGGGCCGCCGGCGTCGAGTCTTCGCCCTGACCGTCCAACGCGGCTCCAACGTCATTCACGACTACGGACGCACCTTCGCGGGCCAGCAATTTGGCGATGCCACGTCCAATGCCGCGACCTGAACCCGTCACCACCGCGACCTTTCCGTCAAGTCGTTTACCGTTTCTCGACTTGATAACCGCTGGCGCCGACGCACCCGAACCCGGGTTTATCTCGGCAAATTCGCTTCCACCGGTGATGCTCTGTGAGCCTTGAAGCAATACCTTGGGGGCCAGTCGATCGAGTTCGTCCAACTCCCAATTACCGGACGGATCCGATGTATAGATGGTGTTGACGCGTCTCGGTAGCGTCAAATGCGTGACGTTGCCGCCATACACCAAGAAGACCTGCCCATTAATCTGTGCCGCTCCATCGGTCGCAAGATACGCCACAAAAGGTGCCACGTCGCGCGGCTCCCAGGGTGCTTCATCTGGCTGAGGCAATGCGCCACGCACAACCATTATCTCCTGAATGTTGCCCGGAATCGACGCGATCATCCGCGTCTCCGCTCGCGGCGCGATGCTATTGGCCGTGACTCCATACTTGCCCAAGTCTCTGGCCAGCACTTTCGTGAAGCCGGCGATCCCGCTCTTTGCAGCTCCGTAGTTCGACTGGCCAATGGATCCGACGAGACCCGATCCTGACGAAAATGTGATGATCCGTCCGCCGCGCTGCTGCCGGAAAATCGGTGCCGCGTGCCGCACAACTGTAAAAGTGCCCTTGAGGTGCACCGAGATTACGTCGTCCCACTCTTCCTCGGTCATGTTGTAGAGCATCCGATCGCGTAAGATGCCAGCGACGGTCACAACGATGTCAATGCCGCCGAATTCGTCCCGTGCCATCTCGATGATGCGTTGACCGCCGTCCCAAGTCGTAACGGAATCGGTCGATGCGACTGCGTTGCCGCCAGCTGCTACGATGCCATCTACGACCTCCTGGGCAATCGACGTCGAACCGCCAGTGCCGTCCAACTCAGCTCCAATGTCGTTGACTACAACACTCGCACCGTTGGCGGCCAGCTCTTCGGCGACTCCCCTGCCGATGCCTCGGCCGGCACCAGTGACTACAGCGACCTTCCCCTCAAGTTGCAACTCAATACTCTCCTATTGTTCGTGTTTCATTTGCCGCGCATCGTCAGCGCGACCGTAGCTTTTCCCGGCGTGGTGACCACACCATCTGCATTTCGAAATTCAATGTCCAGATCGACAAGTCCGATGCCATCCTCGACCCGTTTTCCGGTGACGGTACCTGCGCAGGTTACCGCGCCCGCGTAATCAATGCCTCGGTACGACGTTTCCAGTTTCTTGACCGCGCCGACGTCTCCTGCCCAATCGACAAGCATCTGCGATAACAGAGCGGTTTTCAGCGCGCCGTGGATAATGATGTCGTCGTGGCCCGCGCTACGAGCGTAATCAGTGTTGTAGTGGATCGGCGTGAAATCCTGCGACACCGCGGCGTACTGGACCAGCTGCCTCGGCGTCACGACTTGCGTAACGGCCTCCGGCCCGCCTCCGATCTCAACGTCCTCAAACATTACCTTGGTCATGGAAAACCTCTTCATCGCGCGGATTGCGCCAACGTAGCTCGACTACACAGTTCCGGCTGGTCGACCATACGAAATGCTGGTCGATTCTTGAGTGGCTACCAGTTCCCCGGACACATCTGAATAACTCACTTCTGACACTTTGAACAGCATACTGCCAAAACGACCGCTTTTCTCGAAGATTTCCTGCATCTTCCGCACCACCGTAATTTCGTCTCCAGCGACGACCGGTCTTATGAATCTGAAGCGGCTACCGCCATCCAAAACGTCGTGGAAAGGCTCTGGAAACGGCGGGTCGAAAGGCGCCGTGATGAACGACCGTAGGATAAGCGGATTCGCTTCGATCATCGGCTCGCCATCCCCAAAGTCGGGATCGTTCTCAACGGGGGGTAAGACACCTCGGATAGCAGCATTGAAACGGGCAATCTCGCGATGTGACACGCGATAGGTGATCGGCGGCGATTTCACACCGATGAAAGAACGCATCTCGTCTGTAATTACCGAACGCAATTTACCTTGCTTTGACGCTACATGAATCTAGCCGCTGGACATTGCCGACTCTGACAAAGTGTAACTAACGGGAGCGGCGTCGCATAGACCGTCTACGTCCAACCCTGTTACCGGATCGTGCCGCACGGTTCACCGCTTCTTCCCGTAGTTCGCGAGCACTTTTAGTGCGCTCCTGTGCTATAGGTTTCCCCCAAGCCCGGTCACGCACCAGCATCAACACGATCACGGAGGTCAACATAGTCGCCGCTGGAACGTACAAGATGCCGATCCTCTGTGCGAAAAGCATTATGTATCCCCACAAAAGGACCGTCCCGACTATCAAGTTGAGCTTATGCCGCCTTTCTGATTGACCACTCGGCGGAACAGACAGTATCGCCCCAAGCGTAATCAATACTGGAATCACTGCAAATACGACACCTAAGACTCCGTTCGCCTCCCCGATGCCTGCTCGCCTAGACGTTGTAACTCCATCGGCGTTAGTTTCGATAATTTCGAATGAAGGCCATAGGACCAAATAGGCGAACGCCGCGATGCTCAGTAACAACGCGAAAACCGCGAATACGAAGGTACGGTCGGGCATCTTCGAAAACACGAAACGAAGCCTATATCTTCTTGAGGCCGGCCATGCTCGCCATCAACATCTTCACTCCCTCGCTGGAGAATGCGACAGTCACCCTGACGTCATCCTTGATCGGGCGTGAATTGACGACGACACCCGTACCGAACTTGCTGTGCTTAACGCGTTGCCCGGCTTTCAGTTGCAACTCGACCGGCATCTCATCCAATCCCCGCTCGGTGAACTTCTCGCGTTGCTCCCGCCGTCTTGACGGCGCGAATCTGTTGCGATCGACCGCGATCCCGAAACTGGAAGAGAATGCAACCGGTGGCGGAGCGGCGCGGCCGGGCACGCGGGCGTACTCGACTTCTTTCACACGCTCTTCCGGTACTTCTTTCAGGAACTGGGAGGGAGTGTTCTGCCGTCGGTATAACGATGCTGATGTGTACAACGACCACGTGACATGCAACTTGCGTTTGGCGCGTGTCATGCCCACGTACATCAAACGACGCTCTTCGCCACACGCAGCTTCGTAGTCGTCCTGGGTCTGCACGTTTAGAGCCATTGCATGGGGTAACACCCCCTCATTGGCACCGGCGATGAAGACGGTATCGAACTCCAAACCTTTAGCTTGGTGAAGGGTGATCAATGTAATCGCGCCAGCGGCTTCACTCGGTCTCATGACATTTGACTCGTCTGTACCTAATCCCTCATCCATCGAATCCACGTTGGCGAATAGCGAAGTGTGCTCCAATAGGTCTGACAATGCCTGCCTCGGGTCATTACCGTCTTCACTACTCGAATACTTTTCGGCTAACGACTTCAACTCTTCAATGTTTTCAAGTCGCTCCGCCCTTGTTTCGGTATCCTTTTTGACCCAATCTATGTATCCACTGCCCTTCAGCGCATAGTCCAGCAGATCATGCGGAAAATGCCTTTCCGAGTTGGCGATCAACGTATTCACGAAATCCGCAAATGATCGCACCTTGGTGAGTGCCGCCCGACCCAAACCGAGTTCATGTGAAGACGCAGGATCCGACGACATCAACACCGCTTCAAGCAGTGAAACATTGTTGAAGATGCTGAATTCCTCAATCTTGCGCAGTGTCGCCGGACCGATGCCACGCGGCGGGACGTTGATAACGCGCCGAAGCGATGTTTCGTCAGAAGGATTTACTACCATACGTAGGAGCGCCAGAGCGTCCTTGATCTCGCGTCGCTCGTAGAACCTGACGCCGCCGATCAGACGGTACTGGACTCCGCGTCGGCTGCACTCTGTCTCGATCGCCCGAGATTGGGCATTGGTGCGATACAGGACGGCAATATCATCGAGGTTGCCCGGAACGCGTGCATTTTCCCCGCCCTTCTCATCGACCTTGGGCCTTACCTGTCGCTCGACGAGATCCAGGATAACGGAGGCTTCATGGTCCGGGTGTTCGGTGACACCAATCTCGACCGGTTCTCCTTCTTCGTTGTTCGTGAAAAGGACGCGGTCGAGCATGCGGCTGTTGTGCGCGATCAGACCTGATGCGGCAGCGATGATCGTCTTGGTCGAGCGGTATGACTCGCTCAGTTCGAACACCTTGCACCCGTCCAATACCTCGGCCAATCGCTCCATGTTCTCAGGCCTTGCGTTCCGCCACGAGTAGATAGACTGATCCGGATCTCCCACTACGCATATGTTGCGATAGGCATCGCCCAGTACGCGCACCAGTTCGAACTGCAAAGCATTGGTGTCTTGGAACTCATCAACCATGATGTGTTCGTATCGGCTCTGCATCGCGGTCCGAATATGGTCATCCGTGACCAAAGTTCGATAAGGCTTCAATAGGAGGTCGTCAAAATCAACACCGTTCGATCTCTGCAACGCCGCCTCGTACTGTTCGTATATCTCTGCGTGCAACTCGTGCCGGTAACCAGTGCCGATGTCCGCGAATTCCTCCGGCAGCTGATTGTTGTTTTTCGCTTTTCCAATATCCGCCAGTACTTCTCCAACCTTGGCTTCCACATCCATGTCTTCCAAAATCAACTTCATCAACCGCTCTTGATCATCGCGGTCGTAAATCGTGAAGTCGCGGCCCAATCCGGCGGCGGCGTGGTGGATGCGCAAGAAACGTGCGCCGAAGGAGTGAAACGTGCTGACGTTCGTTTCAGACGCGTCCGGCACGAAGCGATTCGCCAAAGCGTCGCATCGCTGACGCAGCTCGGACGCGGCTTTGTTCGTGAACGTCACTCCCAGCGCCCGCCACGGTCGAACGCCAGTCGCCAGGATGTACGCCATCCGGTGCGCCATGACGCGCGTCTTCCCGCTACCCGGCCCGGCGACAATGATTAATGGCCCGTCGATATATGAAGCCGCGGCCCGTTGGGCATCGGACAGTCCTTCGAGCACGGCATAGGGGTTTGTCATTAGAGCTACCATTTGGTGGTCACACAAGTTCGGATTTTAACGCGTGTGTCATAACTAGTTTCGCACAAACATCCCGATGTGGCTTCATCGCATCCTCGACATTCGCCGCAAGCGGTCTGGGATTCGGATCGAGTAAGGACTAGGTCCGTAGTACGGATCAAGCTCAGATGCGACGAGCTAAGCCCTCAAAGTGAGTGAAACACGATACTGATCCCGGGGCGACCTTCCATTCTTGCCACCCTCGAGAAATCGCCTCCAACTCCGTTCGCGTCGCGATTCCGTACTCGATAGCCTTTTTCGCGATGTCCGATTCCAAAATCCGTTGCGACCACTGATCGCCCCACCATGTCTTTCCGCTCTCCTCGTAGAACGTCCAAGTGCTAGTAGTGATCCGGATATCCGTCAGTTCGCCAGTCGTTTCCATCCATTCGAGTATGTGACGACCCGCGTGTGGAGTGCCGCCATTGCGGATCGCGACTGCGTCGTATACGCGTCTGAAGTCGTCAAGCGCCTTCGACTGTGGAAACGCTGCAAAGGTTCCCCAATCAACTTCTCTGATCCCAACCAACCCACCGCGTTTAGCGAGCCGCGAAGCCGCCACCAGTGCCCTCACAGGATCGCCGAGATGCTGGAGTATCTGATGTGCGTAGACTACATCGAACTGGTCCCGCTCAAGTTCGGTCTCGTATATGTCGTCGACGCGGAACTCCAAATTCGTTGCACCAGTCTCTTCCAGTCGGCGATTCCATTCTTCTTGCAAGCCTTCGGAGATATCGATGCCGAGCACAGAACCGCTGTTACCGACCGCATCTGCCAATCCCATGGTTATCGTCCCGGGGCCACACCCGAAATCGAGGAGGCTCATCCCCGGCTTGATATGCGGCAACAGAAATGCGGCTGCGTCTTCCGCAGTCCTTGCTGAGTGAGCCGATAGAACGGAACGATGATGCCCATGCAGATACGTTTCCCGCAGCGAGGACATGCCGAACCTCCGGTCTCGCACGTGTTTCAGCGAGTCGCGGGCAGAGCGACGAGATCCAATATCGGATCGATTATGGAACGTTCGGCCAATAACTGGCTTAATCGTGAAAGTTTTTCAGGATGCGAAAAGCCCTCAGGAGCCAAAGCATCGAGAGCGTTCATGGTGGCATCTGTGTCGCCATCGACCAAGATCAACGGTATACGCTTCGTACGAGCTTCGTAGAACACGTAATCGATCGGCTTTTCACCGCCAGTCAGCACTAACGCCCGCGTAGTTTCGCTCTGTAAGGCGGATATTTGAACGTCTGGACGTCCGGAGCGAACTACGACACAGGTGTTGTCCTGCGACCGAAAATAGAACGGTCCCCAATCTAGCACCAAGCCGCCGATCAAAACGTTGTCGACCAACTCTGAAGTGGTGTTCACGTCGAAAACTAATTGACCTTCAAGATGGTCCATGAGCGAGTCGACAGTGTTCGCCGCCAATCGTCGATCTTCAGGCAACCATCCCAAACAGTTCACACCGTCGTCATTCAGTGCCGCCACCATCCTGTCGGCGTGAACATCCCGGTAGCGCGGCACCTTGTTGAGTATCACTCCGGATAGTCGCTCGCCATACTTGGAGGCAACCGATTTAACATCCTCATCCAGACCAGCCAAGAGGATCACATTCGCGTCAAGCTTTTCCGCTAGGCTGATGTCGAGCGATGGATCACCAGACGATCCTTCGATAACCGAAACCGAGGAGGCTGAAGGCTCGATCGCCTCCGTTGCAACCGCCTGAACTCCATCATCGGCCTCGAAAAGATCGCCCGCATCCGCCGCGGAAATAACCGGAACATCGTCATTCCTCAACCGGGAAATGATGGCGGCGGCGAGCGCAGATTTGCCTTTCGATCCGCTGATTGACGAGATGATGATCGACGGCATACGTGGAACTTAAGCGAGGTTGCGTGAGCCACGAATCGTGCGGCTCGTCTGCGATATGGATTATACCAGCGGCCTAAAGATAAAATAGGGTTTACGCACGTTGCCGAGGTAGCTCAGCGGTAGAGCAATGGACTGAAAATCCATGTGTCGGCGGTTCGATCCCGCCCCTCGGCACCAGACTTCCCATACCCGCACGCGGTTCAGCGCGCAACTTCCAAGTTCTCGAAATCTCAGGAGTTCTCGCGTTGGTGCCGAAGGTGGGAGTCGAACCCACACGGGCTAAAGCCCAAAGGTTTTTGAGACCTTCGCGTCTACCATTCCGCCACTTCGGCACTCGACTTCCCTAATTCTAATCCTCTAAACACCGCACCTTGGCAGTTGTGACATGCTCACTGAAATTACATTCTTGCATCGCAGATAATTCAATCTCATAGTGATGTCAGACAACCAAAACCCAGCGGAACATTCCGACGACCAACCGTTCCTCCAAATCGACCGCCCAATCGTCTTCCTCGATGTCCAGACGACCGGGCCGGACAGTCGGACGGCACACATCGTACGATTGTCAACCCTCCGCATCGAGCCGGACGGTCAGGAGCGATTCCGTTCCCAGTTGATCAATCCAATGGCGCCGATTTCGCCCGGTGCCACCGACTTCCACGGCATCACTGATGAAGATGTTGCCCATTGCAAGCCATTTGCGGCATACGCAAAAGCCCTTGACGAGTATCTCGATGGATGCGACCTCGCAGGCTTCGGCATCCGTCGGTTTCATCTGAAGGTCCTAAAACAGGAATTCGAGTTTGCCGGCATCCATTTCCACCTTTCAGATCGCACAATAGTCGACGCGATGGAGATCTTCCACAGACTCGAGTCCAGGGATTTCGACTCGGCACACCGACGATTCGTTGGCGGTGAGTTCAATCGGTTGACGGGCAACGATGCAACCGTGAACGCGACCCGCGCGATAATCGCCGGTCAACTGGACCAACACCCGGAATTGCCGTCAGAGCCGGCACGGTTGGAGGAATGGGCGACTGGTACCTTGGGGGAGAGGCACATCGACGACCAAGGCAGGTTTACTCTGTCAGACGACGGAGATCCGATCATCAACTTTGGTCGCTACCGCGGCTACACTCTCTACGACATGAGCGAAAACCACGCAGATTATTTGCGTTGGATCGCCAGCGACGAGTCGTTCACTCCGCAACAACGTCAAATCGCTGCCGACGCAGCAGAAGGCGTAATGCCTGAGGCCGAGTAACTGCTGACACGTAGAGCCGCAGTGGTGGGAAGGGTCTGCCAGCAAAGGATGGAGCGGAAGACGGGGTTCGAACCCGCGGCCTTCTCCTTGGCAAGGAGATGCTCTACCACTGAGCTACTTCCGCTCGTTAGTTAATGATTATGCATTATGAAGCCGAATCGTGCATGTCCTCAAGAAGCGACGAAATCGTAGCGTCTGCGATAGTCAGTCCGACATCTTGACCAAAAGCTTGCCGAAGTTGGCACCATTCATCAGTCCGATGAACGCACGCGGTGCCTCCTCGAAACCATCCATGATGTCTTCGCGGTACTTCAACGATCCGTCGCGCACCCAAGACGCAAGCCTCGCACGTGCCACATCGTGGTCTTGCTCGAAATTGAACACTAAGAAGCCCTCGATACGGGCCTGTTTCGTGATCAGGTTCCAAAGATTGCGCGGGGCCATCTCTGGATCTTCAAGGTTGTATTGCGATATCTGTCCACATACGATCACCCGACCGCGCAATGCGAGGTTTTCGATCGCCGCATCAGTGACAGTCCCGCCCACGTTGTCGAAGTAGATATCGATACCATCGGGTGCGAGTTCGGCAATGCGCGCAAACACATCTTCCGTCTTGTAGTTGACGCAGGCATCGAACCCGAGTTTGTCGGTGCAATACTCCGCCTTCTCATCGGAACCGACAGTGCCGATAACGCGGCAC
>JAAXHR010000364.1 GCA_012270805.1 Dehalococcoidia bacterium | reverse complement strand
TCACCGTGGTTGTTCTCCTCGATTCTTGCGCGAACCGAAAGATCAACTCGACCGTTTTGGTCGACATTCACCACCATCACATCCAACTCATCGCCTTCGTTGGCGACTGATTGGACGTCCGGAACGCGAGTGTCGGAAAGTTCGCTGATGTGAACCATGCCGTCTTTACCAGGAATCAAATTGACGAAGCAACCAAAGTCCATGATCTTGACGACCTTGCCGGTGTAGTTTTCGCCGACTTCGATGCCCTTAGTCATTGTACGAATGTTGTCGATGGCACCTTGGACCTTGTCTGCCTCGGTGCCGCCTATAGTTACGCTGCCATCGTCTTGGATGTCAACGCTCACACCGTACTCTTCTTGGATGCCGCGCACGTTCGAGCCGCCCGGGCCGATCACCATCCCGATCTTGTCGGTCGGGACCTTGATCGTCGTCATGCGTGGCGCACCATCGCGCAGCTCGGTTCGCGGCGATGAGATCGTCTGCTCCATGTGCTCGAGAATCTCGAAACGGGCGATCCGCGCCTGTTCCAGCGCTTCCGACATGATCTCGAAGGTAATGCCTTTGACTTTGATATCCATCTGCAAAGCGGTTATGCCGTCGCGTGTCCCGGCGACCTTGAAATCCATGTCGCCCGCGTGGTCTTCGGCACCTTGTATGTCTGTCAAGACCTTCGCAGCACCGTTCTCGCCAGTAATCAGACCCATCGCGATACCCGCGACAGGCGCAGATATCGGCACACCGCCATCCATCAACGCGAGAGTTCCTGCGCAGACACTGGCCATCGACGAAGAGCCGTTGGATTCCATCACCTCCGAAACCAACCGTAGCGAGTATGGGAAATCCTCTTCCGACGGAATAACCGGCCGCAGTGCACGTTCAGCCAACATGCCGTGCCCCACCTCGCGCCTGCCAGTAAAGCCGAACCGGCCGGCCTCGCCAGTCGAGTACGGCGGGAAGTTGTAGTGATGCATGAATCGCTTCGTAGTGACCGGCGAAAGGTTGTCCAGACGCTGTGCATCCGCGGCCGAAGCCAATGTCAATACGCCGAGAACCTGCGTCTCGCCACGTTGGAATATCCCAGAACCATGAACCCGCGGCAGGTAGCCCACCATCGAGTCGAGCGGTCGCAACTCTTCGAGACTCCGCCCGTCAGGCCGTAGATCCTCGTCTAAAATCCCCTGCCGAACCGCTTCCTTCTCCAAGGAATACAGCTCTGACTGCACGTGCAGAGCGTCATATGCATCATCTCCAGAAGTCAACTCCGACTTCGCCTCGGACATGATCTGTCGGACCGCGTCCTCACGCGCTTCCTTGCCACCGCCAAGCTTCAATGCCTCCTTGATCGCATTCCCCACGCGCTCACGCGTCGCCGACTTCGCCTCAAGTTCTACCGCTGATGTCCCCGGAGCTGCCCACTTCTCCTTTCCTACATCGGCCTGCATCTCGCGAATGTGGGAAACGATTTCGCCGTTGACTTCCTGAGCTAGCTTCAACGCTTCTAGGACTACTTCCTCCGAAACGAAGTTCGAACCAGCTTCGACCATCATGATGGCATCTGCAGTGCCCGCGACCGTCAACTCAAGCGCCGATGCCTCAAGCTCTTCATACGTCGGATTGACGACAAGCTCGCCGTCGATGTAGCCGATGTTGCAGGCCCCCACCGGATCGTCGAACGGAATGTCCGAGATCGCCAGCGCCGCCGATGCTCCCACGATCCCCAGTGGCGCGTGAGGGTTGACCTCATCAGCCGCAAGTATCGTGATGATCAGTTGCGTTTCGTTGTGGTAGTTCTTGGGAAACAGTGGACGAAGCGGCCGGTCGCACAATCGCGCAGCCAATATCGCTTCCGAGCCGGGGCGTCCCTCTCGCTTGAAGAACCCGCCCGGCATCTTGCCGGCTGCGTACGCCTTTTCAGCGACATCCACCGTCAGCGGCAGAAAATCTACTCCCTGACGTGGTTCCTTGCTTGCTGTCGCCGTCGCAAGCAACACCAGGTCGCCGTATCGGATCGTCACCGCGCCGCCAGCTTGCTTCGCCAATCTACCGGTCTCGAACGACATCATTCTGCCGCCGACTTCTATTTCGAATGTTCGGATCATTTTTCTTCTTTCTTGGTTGCTGTGTCTTGTCTGCCCGAATTCCGGGCGGCAATTCGTGATTGAGTGATCAGTGTGTTGATTGCGTGATGAGAAGTGCTCGACGCGTGAAAGTCGATTTTCAGTTTGGATTGGAGTTTGGCAACGTCACAGTTGCTGTTGGGAGGCACGCCTCGTGATGCATCGTGCGCGGCTCGATTAACTCGATTTAAAAGGGTGAGGGGAATGGCGGTTGTTGAAATCAGGTCGCTCCGCCGAGCCCGATGACGTTCTCGGCCAGCTGACGCTAAGGGTTCAACCACGAAGTCCCAACGCTTCGATGAGCGTTCGGTATCTGCGAACATCCTTTTTCGCGAGGTATCGGAGCAACCGTCGACGTTTCCCGACGATCATTTGCAAGCCGCGTCTTCCTGCGGCGTCGTGCTTGTGCACTTTGAAATGCTCTGTCAGCTCCCTGATCCGGTCTGTAAGGATCGCGATCTGGACTTCAGTAGAACCGGTATCCTTCTCGTGCTTGCGAAACTTCTCGATCGTCTGCGTCTTCGCTCTGGCTTCCAATCTCTACTCTTTCATGCAAGCGCTGTTCGCAAGTGGGGTTTGAAGACGATCCGCCACTACTCCGCCCTGCCAGCGCGTTGAATATCTGTTTGCTACTTCCGCTAATTCGTTTAGCTCAATCTACTAGGATACCATCGCAGAATCCGAAAACTAGAGGGCTGGCCGCGTCTTAGCAGGTGGCAAAACGCATTTCATCCACCCCAGCTTCTCGAGATCGCCGAAAAGTCGCGCTTTCACGGTCGCAAATGTAAAGCACGGTTGCCGTTGTATCGTGTAACATTCTTCTATCGTGGCAAGGATCGCTGATTGTTGCGTCTAAATAAGCATGTTGCTTGCATGAGCAATCTTGACACGTGCGCTCAAACAGGCATAAGATTATTCAGTGTGCATCGAAAGGCGAGTACGGCGAAGTATGGCTGAGCTCCGTGCTTCGATGCCGACATCGTGGACTACGGCGATCGGGAGTACCTTGAGCCGAACGATCACGGTAATTGTTGCTTGAGACAAGCTAGTAATCTGACAGCATCAGATTGGAGGACGGGTCCTCATGAATGAATCGCGCAGCCCGATGGATTTCGTGCAAGAAAACCGAGTTGTGACCGTGGTCGCCATCATCTCGGTGGTCGCAATCATTATCTCGATCATCGGCCTCGCCGGCGTTGGTCCGCAAGGTGAACCGGGATTGCCGGGAGCACCGGGCGAGCCGGGAG
>JAAXHR010000223.1 GCA_012270805.1 Dehalococcoidia bacterium | reverse complement strand
CGAAGCGGTTAGGGTCGAGCTCACGGGTTACGGGGATGTTTTGCGTGCAGACTTCCATCGCCTCTGGGCAGCGGGTGTGAAAGACACATCCGGGTGGCGGGCGCAATAGAGACGGCGGGAGACCTGGGATGCCTTCGAGTCGACGTTTGCTACGGGTGTCGGGAAGGCTGGAGATTAGAAGTCGCGTGTAAGGGTGACGCGGATTTTGGAAGATGTTGGCAACGGGACCGATTTCGATGATTTTGCCGCCGTACATGATTCCGATGCGGGATGCGAACTGCGCCATGAGGCCCATGTCGTGACCGATCATGATGGCGGCGGCTCCGATCCGTTCCTGCACGTCTCGTAGGGTCTGGACGACCTGCTTCTGAACCACCACATCGAGCGCGCTGGTCGGTTCATCGGCGACGATCACCGAAGGGTTCATCGATATGGCGATAGCGATCGAGACGCGCTGTTTCATGCCACCGCTTAGTTCGTGGGGATAACGAGATGCGGCATCGGGATGTAGTCCGACACTCGATAGAAGTTCGGCGACGCGGCCGGAGAACTCGCCATCACTCATACTGACGTTGTGATCCTTCAGCCCATCTATCACTTGGTCGCGGATGCGCATCACGGGATTAAGTGAGTTGAGGGCACCTTGCGGGACCATGGCGATCTCGGACAGTCGGCGCAAACGGACTCGCTCGTCGTTGTCGTCAAGCAGGTTGGAGCCGTTGAGGATGATACTGCCGCCCTCGATGCGGGCGGGCTCTTTGTGCGCCATCATCAACGCGAGGGCGATGGTCGACTTTCCGGAGCCGGATTCTCCGACGAGACCTAGGCGTTCGCCTTTTTCGAGTTCGAACGAGACGCCATCTACGGCTTTAACCGGACCGCGTCGTGTGTGGTAGTAGACCTTAAGGTCTTTAACGACGAGAGGGGTTTGGACTGTGGTCTCGGTTGTCATACCGATGTCCGCAATCTCGGATTCGCGATCTGGTCGAGACCGGCCGTGACCATGAAGAGTCCGACAACGAAGATCGCGATGACGACGATAGGCGGCCCGAACCACCACCACAAGCCTTGTGGAACAGCTCCGAATCGGATGAACCAGAATGCCATGAGACCGAGTGACGGTTCGTTTTGGGGGCCGAGACCGAGCGCTGACAATCCGATCGACAGCAGGATTGCGCCGGCGACTGCGCCGACGAACGCAGCGGCGATGAAGGGTGCGAGGTTAGGTATCAGTTCAGCGACCACGATTTCAAGATCGCTCTGTCCATTGAATTTGGAGACCTCAACGTAGGCGCGGTTTTTGAGGGTGAGCACTTGAGCGCGCACGACGCGCGTCGTACCCATCCATGAAATAACTCCGATCAGGAGGCCTAACTGCTCCACGGAGAGTTGGTCCAAGTAAGCGCTGATGGTTATCAATAGCATGAGGCCAGGAATTGTGATCAACGCGTCGCTGAGGATGACGACGATTGTGTCGAGCCAACCGCCGAAATATCCGGCGAGGAAACCGAGGATGGTGCCGATACCAATGCCGATGATGCCGGCGATGAGACCCATCCAGAGGGTTCCAAATGTTCCGAAGGCGACGTAAGCGAAGATGTCGCGGGCGAATTGATCGGAGCCGAGCCAGTATTCGGCGGATGGGCGCAAGCGTGGCAGTTCGGTGTATCCGACCTCTGCCCGTTCGGGGTCGATGACGAGAGTTCCCACAACCGCGAACAACACGATGGCTAGAATCAACATCGCCCCGCCGAAGAGAAGCTTGTTTCGGGCCACGGCACCCGTGAGGCGGGAACTGAGCGATTCCTCTTCGAAGACCGTGACGTCGTAGCTCGTAGGCGGCTGCAAGTCCAGAGTTGTGATTTCAGAGCTCTCCATCACGCGGTTCGGTACCTGATTCTTGGGTCGATGAGCGGATATATGAGATCGACGGCGAACAACATTAATCCAACGGCGAATATCACGTACATCAACACGCCTTGGATAAGGAAGTAGTCGTTGCTGGTAATCGCCGTGTAGAGCAAGTTGCCGATACCTGGATAGGCGAACAACACTTCTACGAGGACCGACCCTGAGACCACGAAACCGAGGTTGATAGCGAGGCCGGTGACTTGAGGCAGCAAGGCGTTTCGCACGGCGTACCGGAGGAAGATGCGACGCTCCTTCAATCCTTTGAACTCGGCCAGTTTGATGAAGTCGTCGCCCATCGTAGTGACCATCATGCCGCGCATTCCCAATCCCCAAAAACCGATGCTCGAAAGAATGATTGCAGCCGCCGGGAGGATGGCATGCTCGAGGATGTCAAGGATCGATGCGAGAGTGAATGAGGGCGGAATCGCGAAATCGTATGCCCCTCCGCCTGGCAGGAGTGGCCAGAAAACCGTAAACATCCACAGCATAAGGAGGCCCAAAAGGTAGAACGGTACGGCGGTGACGATTAGTAGTATCGGCACGACGAAGGAGATCGCTATCGGCGTACGTGTCCAACCCAGCCACGCGCCGAAGAATGATCCTATGACCGCAGCCATGATGGTAGTGACACCCACCAATCCGAGTGTCCAAGGCATTGAGCGACGGACTTCTTTAGTCACGTCGGCAGGGAAGTACGCGATCGATTGACCAAAGTCGAGCCTTGACAATGCGATCCAATAGTTGACGTATTGGAGCCACAAGGGGTTATTGAGTCCGAACCGATCTTCGTAACGGGCAATCATCTCCTCGACGTTAGAGATGTGAACTCCACCCGCCTGTTGGAGCAACTGGTTCATCCGCTCTTCGACGGGGTTGGTAGGACGCAACCTGGGGATGGCGAAGTTGAGCGTGCCAGCGACGAAGATAATCAGCACGAACATTCCTGCCCGTTTTACGACGTAATCAACTGTCATGTGACATTCGACCTTGTCGAT
>JAAXHR010000092.1:22023-22702 GCA_012270805.1 Dehalococcoidia bacterium | reverse complement strand
CTAGAGGCATAAGATTCGCAGTCCTGACCAGCAGCGATTCCGGGCACGTTGGCGAACGCATGGACATCGGCGGCGACGCCGTCGTATCGACGATGAATAGCAAAGGCCACGTCCTCATCCAAAGATCTTTGCTGCCTGACGATCTCGAAAGTTTGACGAGGCAACTTCAAGAATGGGCTGACAATCCAAACGTGGATCTCATATTGACAACTGGAGGAACGGGTTTGGGACCGCGCGACGTTATGCCAGAAGCCACGTTCTCTGTGATCGACTACCAAGTTCCGGGCATGGCCGAAGCGATGCGTGCGGCTTCGCTGCAAATAACCAACATGGCGATGCTGTCGCGCGCCGTGGTCGGGGTCGCCAATCGAACTTTGATCGTCAATCTGCCGGGCAGCCCGAAAGGTGCAGTCGAAACGCTTGAGATCGTGCTACCCGTATTGCCTCACGCTGTTGAAATCATGCGCGATACACACCGAGGCGACCATCCGATCCACCAAGACTCACATTCCCACTAGACCAGTCTTGATTCAACATGAAATTCCACGTAGTAACGCTCTTCCCAGAAATGTTTGAAGGTCCTCTGACATCAAGCATCATAGGACGAGCAGTTGCAAACGATGTGATCGAAATCAACTTCGTCAACCCGCGCGATTTCGCTACCGACGCGCATCGATCC
>JAAXHR010000092.1:0-22015 GCA_012270805.1 Dehalococcoidia bacterium | reverse complement strand
ACGATATTGATGTCGGCGCAAGGCAGACCGATGACTCACCAACTGGCTCAAAATCTCTCGCAGATCGATGCTTTGACGCTGGTCTGCGGACACTACGAGGGCGTCGATGAGCGCTTCATCGAAGAGTGTGTCGACATCGAAGTTAGCGTCGGCGATTTCGTTATGACGGGAGGCGAGATTCCGGCAATGGCCGTCATCGACGCGGTTGCACGTCTAGTCCCTGGTGTGTTGGGCGATTCGGAGTCGACGGCACGCGAATCGTTTTCGGATCAGATCGGCGGAATTTTAGAAGGTCCTGTCTATACACGACCTGCGGAATTCCGAGGGCGTCGAGTTCCAGAGGTGCTCTTGAACGGCAACCGCCACGAGGTCGAACGGTATCGCAAGAGAATAGCCGCTGAACGCACAATGGCTCGCCGACCCGATTTGATGCAGGGATGGGGACCTGATCCCCGATAAACTTCGAATATTTCAATCGTTCCTAATCCGCGACATATCCAACGAAACAGAATCAATCCCCACAATTTTGTCGCGCGATTTTGCCCCTTTTGAGATCCGTATCTTCGATTTAGGAACTTTGAATGCCTTTGATATCAATCTGATCACCGATTCGTTCGCGGCGTTGTTCACTGGCGCAGCTTTGACTCGAACCTCCAACACAGCCGTCTCGGAATCTCGACTGACAATGCGATCTTCCGACGAACGCGGTTTGACCCGAACTGCTATCTTCTGCCTACCCACTGTCGCCACTCTTTCTCATCGTTACTTCGCCGCTCGAAACAGCTTTCAGCATCCCGCTCGATTCGCGGATCAACAGCCGCCCAAATTCGTCAACGTCTTCCGCGATGCCAGAGACCACCTCGCCGGCGCCGTTTTTCGTCCCCATCGACACCGAGACCTCTAATCCCAGCGTGGTCAAACGATCGCGCCAATCCGGCATGATCGATTCTCCCTTGTCCACAAAGTCGTAAACTTCGTTCAATTTCTCCAGCAATACCCTTAGGACCTCAGCACGGTTAATCGACGCATCTGATCCCGACAGCTCGCGAATACTCGTCGCTCGATAATCCCTGCTTTCAACCACGTCAATCCGCCTATTCACATTCAGCCCGATTCCCAATATTCCTACGAACATGTTCGCTATCATGGAGCCCTCTGCGAGGATGCCGCAGATCTTTTTCCCATCGACCAAAACATCGTTGGGCCACTTGATTTCGACGATCGATTCTGTCAACGATTCGACCGCCAATGCGGAACTCAGCGAAGCCATGATGGTCAACTGACCAGAGATCGACGGTCTCGGACAGACGATGACCGAAATCAGAATATCTTCGCCGGGCTCAGAGTCCCATGTCCTGTCGAAACGTCCGCGACCCCTCGTCTGTTCATCGGCGATAATCACCGTTCCGTGCAACTCATCGGAGCGTTCGGCACGTTTCACCGACTCGCGCGCATCATCCATCGTTGAAGACGTGCGCGGCAGATGCACAACCCTTCTACCGATGCGGTTTCGGAACTGCGATTCCAAAGCACCAAAACTCGGATTTCCTGTAGCACCGTCAAGCATTTGGGTTCATTTGAGTTCACACGTGATTGTATTGTTGATTCTTAGGCCCTATCGGCATAACTGCATCCCTTTCAACTCGTAGCACCGATTTATCGATGGAAATCCGTCAAGTTAGAGACGAAGAGTTCTTCCAGTGGCGCATCGCCGTCAGGGGCAGCCTCGGCGACCACACAAACCCCGAAAGCACTGCGTTCATGCGCGCTCACCGCGTCGAAATCGACCGGTTGCTCGTCTGCATGGATGACGACACCATGGCAGGTTCTGGCGGTGCGGACTCATTCGACATGACGCTGCCGGGCGGCGCTCAAGTACCTGTCGCCGGTGTGGCTTACATAACGACCGCTCCTACGCATCGCCGACGCGGAGTCCAGCGCAACATCATGAAACGGATTCACGATGACGCACGAGCACGCGGCGACGTCGCATCGATCCTCTGGGCGAGCCAAAGCCTTCTTTACGGCCGATACGGTTACGGCAACTCGATGCCGGCACACAATTGGCACATCGATCTGCGCCACACTAGTTACGATCACGCACCCGAATGGTCCGGGCACTACGTCAAAGCGGAGCGCGATGAAGCTATCCCGCTGATGACCGAAGCGTATGAACGTACGCGTCGACACCGTACCGGGATGATCAGCCGCACTGCGAAACGGTGGCTATACGAGATACATCCGGTCGAAACTAGGGACGAGTTCTTCGTCATTTACCAAGAGGAAGATGACGCGCTTGCATATGCGCGTTACACCATCGACAAGGATCCTGAAGACGAATTCAAAGGCACTATGCATGTCGTCGAGGCAGTGGCCGCAACCGATGCCGCACACGCTGCCCTCTGGCGATACCTCTTCGATCAGGAACTCGTGGATGACCTCAAGGCGCACGCACGCCCGGTCGACGATCCGCTCATCTGGATGCTCGCCGAGCCGCGACGGTTGCGACGCACACTTACCGACGCCATCTGGATGAAATTCCTCGACATACCAGCAATGCTTGAGCAACGCACATACCCCGTCGAGGATTCGCTTGTCCTGCAAATCATCGACGCAGAAACTAAAGAGCCGCGTAACCTCGCAGTCGAGTTGGGCGCCGAGGGTGCGACTTGCCGCCCAACCTCAGCCGCCCCAGATCTTGTCATGAACGAGGCTGAACTCGCCGCCATTTATGCCGGCGCAGTTGAATGCTCAATGCTGGCCAACCTCGGGTTGGTAGAAGTATCGGCGCGTAGTCCGGACGCCGCGCTACGCGCGGATGCCGTCTTCAGGACAAATCCCGCCGGCTGGAATCCGTATCACTTTTGATACTTGAATCACGCAGTAAAGAATCCAAAGCATTGAACCCTTATTCCGACAGACTAACCGGCATCGAGTTTCGACCGGCACGCGAACACGAACGTTTACTGTATTCGGTAGCCGAGTCGCGGGGTTTCAGTGGGCATTTCCTGCCACAAAAAGGGGAGTTGGAGTATCGGAAAATCGACGATCCGATGCATCGAACGGTGTGCGCGTTCGAAGGCGACGACATCGTCGGCACGACGTTGTGGGAACCGTACGAATTAACCGTTCCAGGTGGAAAATCTGATTTCTTTGGCGTTACTGGTGTCACGGTCGCACCGACGCATACGCGCCGCGGCATCCTGCGAGAAATGATACGGAGGCTCCTGGTCGAGGGAGGCGACGCTGGCTACCCTATTGCCGGGCTTTGGGCAAGCGAAAGTAACATCTACGGTCGCTTCGGATTCGGCATCTCGGGCGAGACCGTCTTCGCCAAGATCGACGTACGAGACGGAAGATTCCGCGCTACACCAAAGGTTAAGGGTGAGATTCGTTTTGCCGATGTCGCGACGATGGAGAAAGTCGCGCCCGTCGTGTGGAACAGAACCGCCGAAAAAACCATTGGAATGATGCTTCGGACTAAAGCGGATTGGGATTGGATTTACGACCGTCGTCGGATACCAAGCTATGGCAGGCGCAGGGCGTTCTGCGTTGTGTACCGCGAAGGCACTGAACCCCTTGGATACGCGGCATACCGCATCGAACACAAGATGGAAGCGATGCATTCGCACAATTCAGTGCATGTAATCGAGCTGGTCGCCGCCACTAACGATGCAGAAGTTGCGCTGTGGCGGTTCTTACTCAACATTGACTTGGCAGGTGAAGTTATTCACCACCACCCAAAGAAATCCAATCTGCTATGGCTTCTCGCCGACCCGCGCAAACTTTCGTTCGAACCATACGACTCCCTCTGGGTTCGAATTCTGGATCCGATCAAGGCTTTAACTGGACGCACTTACTCGGCCGCCGGTCAAGTTGTCATCCAACTCGCGGACGAATTCTGCCCATGGACACAAGGGAATTACGAGTTGCGTGTCGACTCTCACGGCAGGGCGACATGTGAGGAAACCGAACAGAATCCGGACATTACACTTCCTGTCGCGTCCCTAGGCGCCATCTACATGGGTGCCCACTATCTCGCCGACCTCCAACGCGCAGGGCGTGTCTACGAACACCGTCCAGGTGCAGTGGCGACAATTGATACCATGTTCCCTACAAGAGGAGTTCATAGCTTCCTATCCGAGTTCTAGACCAAAGATGCGCAATGTCCCTCTTCACACCAGCCCATCTCGGCAAGTGGGAACCCCTCTACATGAGATTGCTTGAAGGCGAATCATTGCCTTTGACTGAAGACGCGGCATGGATGTTGGGACAAAAAACTGGCGTCATCGCGGTTGTCCATGATGGCGAACCGATCTACATCGAAGCAACAAAAGACATCGGAAGAACAATTAGCGAGTATCTGAACGGTGGCAGCAACTGCGATTTCCGAGCCAAGATCGGGATCGTCGAACTCGGCGCATCAGCTAGAACGGCAATTGAGAGATCGCGCAAAGGACCACTTGCCGAACGCATCAACAAATTGCTGCCGCAGTACCGCTTCTCCGCGGTTCCTGCAACCGAAGCTGTCGCAGAAAGACTCGCAGCCGCATTTACGATTGTCGCGGATCCCAGACTCAACGGACCAACTGCCGAAGCGAACGCGATCATTGACGCGTTGCCCAATTGACTAAAACCCCCTGCCATCCCCCTTATTCATAAGAGGGAATCAAAGGGGGTTCATTAACCAAACCGAATGCTGAACGACTACTCTGAATATTTTCCTCTCGCCGCGCTCATCCTCTTCGGCGCGTTCGTCGCTTACATAATTTGGCGCGGCAACTATAAAATCGGCGCTTACCTTGTCCAAGTCGCCGCCACATTCTTTCTTTCCTCCGTCGCCGGTTTCACGCTTTACGTCCTCAGCACCGTGATGGTCACCACCTGGCTCTTCGCCGGCAGCAGCGGATTCTTGATGGTCAACGCGGTTGTTATGCAGGCCACTGGAGCCATGATCGGTTTCGGCATCGTGAAACGATTCGGAACATCACAAAACCAAGTCACCCTGAAAGAGATGGCGACTTCTCTCGTTCTCGGAATCATTGGCGGATACATAGGCTTCAACCTCTTCAAAGACGCCACCTTCGCCGCCGATTTCGTCACTAATGCCAACAGCGTCGCCGGAGCATATTTCGGAGCCGTCATTTTCGGAAACGCATTGCTCATCGGCGGCGGACTAGTGAACGTTCTGCGCAATCGCGAGCCTTGAACGATTAGGCAACAGATAGAGTATTTGTCGTTGAACCACCGTCCTTTTCTGGACTTGTGACTGAGGGCATCATGCGTATCACCGATATCGAAGTCATCACATTCAAGAGCGAGGCCAACAACGTTCCGACCAAGTGGGGATACGGTCGATGGCTGGACAAACCCCGACCATCGACTCACGCCATCACGAAGATTTCCAGTGACGAAGGCGTGTGCGGCTACAACACCGGCGGTATGGGCGGATACTTCGGAGGTGCGTTCCCATCTGAAGTCGCAGCGATGGTGAAAGACATCTTGGTCGGCGAAGACCCGCTAAGCCGAGAGCATCTCTGGTATCTGATGCGTGACAACCATCAATTCCACGAGTCGCTGATCGGCACGCTAGACACTGCTTTGTGGGACCTCGCAGGACGATATGCCGGCATGAGCGTTTCGCAACTCATGGGCAAAGCACGCGACAAGGTACGCGCCTACGCCAGCACATTTCCCAACATGGGGACACCCGAGGACTACGCCAAGTTCGCTCTGGAATGCAAGGCCCAAGGCTACACCGCGTTCAAGGTCCATGCCTACATCTATTGGAATCCCATCGCCAATCAACCTGCGCCTCGGCGTCCTGCGTTCCCTAAACAGGACATTGAGGTCTGCGAAGCGGTCCGGGATGCCGTCGGCGACGAAATGACCTTGATGCTTGATCCTTGGGGCATCTACTCCCTCGACGAATCGATCTACGTCGGACGTGAACTCGAGCGCCTCGGCTACTACTTCCTCGAGCATCCGATGCACGAGTTCAGGGTCGAACCGTATCGCCGCCTCTGCAACGAACTCGACATCGCCGTCTGCGCCCCTGAGCACGCGACGTGGATGCACTACTCCCGCGCCGAATGGGTGCTACAAGGCGCCTCTGATATCGGCAGAATAGACGTGAACTTCGGCGGCATCACTGCTTGCAAGAAGGCCGTCGACGTCTACGAGGCGTTCGGCATACCGTGCGAGATGCACGGAGGCTGGTTCGGCAACGCCGCAATACTCGGCGCTACGACCGATGAAACGTGTCTCTTCTACGAACGAGGTCTACTGCGTCCAGAATTCGACTACGACGCCACGCCACCATATCTCAACACCCCGTGCGATCCGCTGGATGATAAAGGCAACGTCATTCTTCCTCAGGGACCGGGGCTAGGAATGGACTTCAACTGGGACTATATAGACGACAACCGCGTCGCCTGAAAAACCAAGCGACGCGGTTGGAAGTTGCGATTTATCCGGCCGGCCAACGGCGTGATTATCGAACCGAGCTATAAGGATCTCTGGCGTAGCCCCTTCTTCTCAAGCTCCTGCAGGTGCCTCCTCAGGAAAGGCGGTAGTATCATCTCTTCCGGATTCTCGATCGCCTTCTCGATCATCTCCGTGTCCATCATGCGCTGCTCCTCGTCGGACGGGAAGCCAGTGGCAATGACGATCACTCGGATGTTGTGACCCATGTTGGCCTGGCGCGCGGTTCCGAGGATGATGTTCGACTGTGCCGTCATCTTGCTCTGGACGATACTCGAAATCTCTTGGACGCTGTACATCCTCATGCCAGGGCCGCCAGTGATGTTCACCAACGCTCGCTGAGCACCAGTGATATCCACGTCGAGCAACGGGCTTTCCAGCGCCTTGTTGACGGCTTGCAACGCGCCGCCCGGATCAACATCAGACGCTTGTCCCACACCCATCCACGCTGGACCGGCATTCGTCATCACTGCGCGCACATCGGCGAAGTCCAAATTGACCTCTCCGGGTTCGATTATCACCCGAGCTATACCCTCGACACCATCCTTGAGAACCTTGTCAGCCATGCGCCAAGCTTCCTGAGTCGTCGTGTCTGGAGCCGCCGCGTCAAGCAATCGGTCGTTGGGGATGCGGATGAGCGTGTCCACGTATTCCTGAAGCTCATTCACGCCTTCCTCTGCCTTCCCCATGCGGTGAGTTCCCTCAAAGGTGAACGGCATCGTGCATACACCGATCGTGAGTGCGCCCTGTTGCTTTGCTATCTGCGCAACGACAGGCGCCCCTCCGGTTCCTGTTCCACCACCCATACCAGCAGTGACAAATACCAGGTCCGCACCATCCAAGACCTCAGCGATCTCTTCGCGGTTTTCCTCATGACAGATGCGGCCCTGTGAAGGATCTCCTCCGACACCCATGCCTCGAGCGGTGTTGTCGCCCACGCGGAGACCGGTTGGCACGGTCGCCAACTCCAACGCCTGAGCGTCGGTGTTCATGACGATATAGTCGACCGTATCGATCGGGTCACTAAACATGCGGTTCACGGCGTTAGAGCCGCCGCCACCCACGCCAACGACCTTGATATTCACCTTCCCGATGCCGAGTGGCTGTCTGCCTTGGGGCCTGTACTCGAATTCGTCGTGTATCTCACGCAACATGTTTTCGTCCTTCACGATCTCAAAGAAACCATGGTTTTGTCCGTAGTTGCCACGCGGCATCGAACACTTCGGAGAGATTCACACCTCTCAATTCAACGTCGCAACACGCGTCGCGTCCCAGAGTGATTACTACGCTATGCAATTCGTGAGGCGCGATGCAATACCACAGCGCGCAGTTACAACGTTCCGTAGAATCCCCTGTATCACGCTTGCTGATTCCGGACGCGCCTCTAACCGAACATTGGTAACGATTCTACTGACTCGCCGATCATCAGCCTTTCGCATCAGTCGAATCCGACTTACACTTGGGAAACTGAAGAGTGGGCGTCAGATGACGCGACCACCCGATTGAAACTTGCTCCGTAGAAAGGGAAGTTGAAACATGAACGGCTACGAAGCTGTTGCGAAGATTCTCAAAAAGGAAGGGTTCGAGTGGCTCGCCTGCTTCCCCTCCAATCCCATCATCGAAGCGGTTGCCAAGGAAGGCATTCGCCCGATCGTTTTTCGGCAGGAACGCGGCGGTATCATGGCCGCCGACGGCTACTCGCGCCTCATGGCTTCGAAGGGGAAATACGGCGTTTTCGCGTGCCAAGGCGGACCAGGCTCCGAAAACTCCTTCGGCGGTTTCGCGCAAGCTTGGGCTGACAGCGTCCCGGTACTTTTCATACCCGACGGCCCTGGAAACTACAAGACCGAAGTTGCTCCGAACTTCAGCGGACCTCGAAATTTCGAGCACATAATGAAGTTCGCCGTCTCAGTCACATCGGCCGCTGCCATCCCCGATCTGATGCGCCGAGGGACCGAAATCCTAAAGAACGGACGTCCCGGTCCTGTGATGGTCGAGATGCAACGTGACGTGATGGGCGACGATGTCCCCGACGCGGCAGTCGAAGGATACCAGCCAACCTCCAGGCACATCTTCGCACCTTCTGCCAGCGATATCAAAGACGTCGCGGACAAACTCCTCAACGCCCGTATGCCCGCCATCTGGGCCGGGCAAGGCGTTTTACACGCCGGTGCAACGGCAGAATTGCAGGAACTAGCCGAACTAACGCAGATACCGGTCATGACTACTATGCCGGGGAAAAGCGCGATCGACGAACGCCACCCGCTCGCACTTGGTGCCGCGAACCGCACAGCGCCGAAACCGGTGTGGACATGGCTAAAAGAGTCTGATGTCCTCTTTGCCGTCGGTGCAAGCCTGACAGTCACCAACTACGGCATCGATTTGCCGTCGGGTAAATTCCTGATCCACTGCACAAACAACCCGACCGACATCTCCAAGGAATACCCCACCGACATCGGACTCGTCGGCGATGCTGGCGAAACGCTCCGAGTCCTAATCGACGAGATCAAAGGTCGCATCGGAGAAGAAGGGAGGAGCGGCGATACCTCGGTCCAAGAATCGATCGCCCAAGTCCGCGCCGAGTGGAATGCCGATTGGAGCGGTTTGCTCAACTCCGACATGGTACCGATCAATCCATACCGCCTGCTCAAAGAGATCGGAGACGCGATCGACCACGAGAACACAGTGATGACTCACGACGCCGGACACCCGCGCGACCAGATGATGCCGTTCTACACTGCCACTAATCCGCACACCTACATCGGTTGGGGCAAGAGCACACATCTCGGATACGGCATCGGCTTGATGATCGGTGCCAAGATGGCCATGCCCGAACGCTTCTGCGTCAACTTCATGGGTGACGCGGCATTCGGAATGTCCGGTCTAGACATCGAAACGTCAGTCCGGTCCGGAAATCCGATCACGACTATCGTCCTCAACAACGGCACGATGGGCGGTTACAACAAGTCGCTGCCGGTCGCCATGGAGAAGTACAACGCCGGCAACATGACCGGCGACTACGCCATGATCGCTGAAGGCATGGGTGCACGCGGCATCACCGTGACTGAGCCGACAGAAATCGGCAACGCCATCCGTGAAGCCCACCGCGAGAACTTCGAGAACGGCCGTTCAGCCCTCATCGATGTTCACACCCAGCAAGAGCTGAGCTTCAGCATCTACGACTGATCGCACTGGCTGCCCGGGTCAACAGTCCCGGCATGCCTCGCTCACTTCATTGTGCTCGTTCGCGCCCCTTTCCTTCCACAGAAGGGGCGGAGCGTGGCGGTTGTGCAAGGCCACGAAAAGCTTGAAGACGTTACGGACCGAAACCGCGATGTCTGATGATCTACTCGGAGACGATTGCGGCACGCTGAACGAGGGTTTTGGAATCAGACAGAGCGGGCGATCTTGCTCTATGCCCGGTCCGTGATCTCTGCCATTCCCGGCGTTCCAGATCCAATGATCAGGTTCTTCGCGCGGTCATCCGCGCCGACGCACACGATGAAGTACCGACTGGCATCGTGTTGCCCATGCAGCATAACCCGCTCTTGCTCCCACGGCGGCAGGTTGTACAACCAACGCCACTCGTATCGCACTTTCTCCGGCACATTGAAATGCGCAACCATCTCGCTGGCCGGGGCCTTCACATGCTGATGCAGAAACTCTTTGGCCGCACTCTTCGTGTAACCGGATCCGGCGATCGGTCGTGCATGGGCAGGTGCTAAGAGAATCAGCGTAGCTCCGCCCGGCGACTCGTCTAACTCGCCATGCAGATTCGCGATGTGCGCGCTCGAATGACCACAAGATGCCGCTATCGACTTCAACAAACCATCTGCGGTATCCACGCCCTGATTGCCATGGTCATGTTCCCCGCCTGACGGGAAGATCGAGATGACATTCTGATCGGGCCGGTAACCCATCTCTACATGGAACGGATCCCATGGTGAATCCTCCTCGTTCTCCGCGATGCAGAAACTGAACTTCCGTGGTGTCCCGATAGTGTCCATATCCAACACGCCCGGATACCAGTGCCCACCGTTCTTGAGCGTCAATGTGAACGCCCTTCCAATCGTCACATTCACCTTCGACATCTTCCCCGGGCCTAACGTGGCACGTCGATAGTTCAATCCGATCTCGTTCCTTATCGGACCATTCACGACTATCAAGGGGGCGCCTGCTGACGTCGACATCAGCAATCCTCGCACCTCGAACGGCTCCATGCTCGAAATCGCCTTGCACGCCGCAATCACGACGGGAAGATGCTTCGGTTCGCACCCCGCCATCACACAGTTCACCGCGATCTTCTGAACCGTCACGATCCCGTTCCCAGGTGGCAACGTACAAACAACATCCTCCGCATCCAACGTCGTACCCGACAGCATCCGCTTCACCTTCTCCTCGGTCGGCGGTATCAGTGGAAAGCCATCTCCCCAATCACGATCCAAGAATTCCTTGTTGAACGCATCGAGCGCCCCGAATTGATCTTCACCCTTGAATCTGAACCGCATCTCCTGCGCGTCACGCAACGCCTGATTCTCGATCTCCTCTCCCGATATGCCCTGCGTCAGCAACTCCATGATCTCGTCGACAACCGGATCCGTCTGTTCAATCGCCTGCGCCGTTGTGATGTTGTTGTAGACCAGTGGCACCTCGACTCGTGGTATCGGCCCCATTCCGAACGCCATAGCGCTCGCGTCGGCATCATGCTGGAACCCGTTCGAGAGGATCACAACGGTTGGAACTCCCGCCTTCTCCAACTCAACCATGTCGTAGACAAGCCACGACGTGCAGCTCCCTCAATCAGCAGTACAGCCGATCGCGACGTCGATCTCCGATATCGCCTTTGTCCTCAAGGGATCCGGAAACGGCAACGCCCCCGAATAGAACCGAATGTCAACCGACGGCTCCGCCTCCTTGATCAACTCTCCTGCCCGCTTCAACGCATCGTCCCCGTGCGCCTTTCCGTTCCACATCAACCCAATCACCTTGTCCTTCAGACTCGAAGGACGTGGAGCGTACGGAAACGCACTCACCTCGCCTCGCTGCGGCGAAACCGGATTCACAACTTCAAGCTCGTACATGTCGTCTCCGATGCATCGTGTCTACGGACGAATCTCTCAAGATTCGAACCCTGAATTCTGGTCCTGCTGGCACGTTTAGGATATACCGCATAAAGCTCGTATTCATTACGAATCACGCTTTTGAATCGATGAACCAATACGTTTTTAATAAACGAGGCTGTAATCGGCGAACTATTGAAGTAACATCGTTCGATATCTAATGCGTTCGCAACTGGCTTGCCAAGTTGGGCGCGGCACGCAAAGTGCATAACTCGAACAGCGCGAATCCCAAAAAGGAGCGTCGAGATGAAACCATTCATTAGGCATCGGAGGCTCAGCATATCTTTGCTGACCACTCTTGCCGTAGCTATAACCGCCGTCTTCGTGGCCTGCGGCGAAACCGTCGTCGAGACCGTCGTTGTAGAACGGGAGGTCGTGGTAGAACGTGAAGTCGCGGTACCACAGACCGTCGTCGTAGAAAAACTCGTCGAGGGCGAGACTGTCGTACAGACCGTCGTAGTTGAGAGAGAAATCATCGTCGAGGGCGAGACCGTAGTTCAGACCGTCGTCGTCGAGAAAGAGGTCGTTGTAGAAGGCGAAACCGTCGTCGAAACCGTCGTCGTTGAGAAAGAGAGAGTCGTCGAGGTTGAGAAGCCAGTAGTACAGACCGTCGTCGTCGAACGAGAAGTTGAGGCGCCTCGTCGCTCAGGTGGTGAACTCCGTGTGGCTACTGTCTACGTGCCACCGCCCCTCTACCTGCCTTCAGCGCAGCCGTCGCCGGAATACTGGAAGCTCCACGCGTGGGGCATCACCGAGACCCTTCTTCGCACCGACCGCGTGGATCCACCACCAGCGTATGGCATACCGGGCACTTCGGGCATCGGCACTGGATGGGAAATCGATGGAAACAACATCACATTCACCGTCCGCGATGGCGTGACGTTCCGAGGCGTTGACCAAGACTGGGGTCCGCTCACCGCTGAAGACGTAGTCCACTCCATGACCGACGCCGGTAAAGAAGGTAGCCGGGCTGCTCGAGCACCGACCTTCAGCGAGTCTGGCGGCATTGGCGTCTGGGACTGCCAGACCATCAGCGATCGGGCATTCTCATGCACATTCAACCCCGAACGGTTCCACCCGGACTTCTTCTACCTCATCTCAAACGAGAACGGGCAGCTACCGATCCACAGCAAGCGCGTCTTTGACGAACTCGGCGAAGAAGGAGCCATCCTTGAGCCGCACGGCAGTGGCCCTTGGCAGGTCGTCAAGCACGTCGGTAACGACGAACTCGTCGCGGACGCAGTTCTCGACCACTGGCGCGCTTCACCGCTCGCCGATAGGCTTCGCATCATCGAAGTCCGCGAACCCTCACAGGCCGCGGCTGCACTAGCCACCGGTGAAGTACACCTGGCGCAGATCCCGAGCTCACTCGTCCTCGATACCGAAAACCGCTCACGCGGACGCCGTATCCAGATCAACGCGGGTCTCGGCGGTCAGGCCATCTACTTCGGTGGCAACTTCTGGACTGATAGAAACCACATCTCTGATGAGCCGATCGAACCTCGACCAGGCCACAAACCCGACGACGCTCACCCGTGGATCGGAACTGGCCCAGATGACGAGAATGCCAACATGGTCCGTCGAGCCCTGTCGATGGCCATCAACCGCGCACTGATCAACAACAGCATCCTCACTGGACTAGGCAAGCCGATTTATACCCACACTGGGTACGAACAGAGCACGCCGCACTGGCAAGATCGATGGTTCGTCGACTATGACCCTGAAGGTGCCAAGGCATTGCTAGCCGAAGCCGGGTACCCCGATGGGTTCGAAATGGGATTCTGGGTTCCGTCCGACAGCCCGTTCGTCAACCCCGAAGTCGGTGTTGCGATCGCAGGACAATGGCGTGACGTCGGTATCGACGTCCAAATCGAGAACACCGCCTACTCCGCTAGACGTCCCACCCTGGTCGACCGATCGATCGACATACCGTGGCACTTCATCAACAGCGCAGAAGGCGGGTTCTTCGGCAATATGTACGGCAGATGGCGACACGGCAGGGGTTGGAACTCTGGTGTCGAATTCCCGTACGACGTCATGAAAGATTGGGACACCCGCTACTTGGCACTAGACAGGAACACACAAGGCGACCAGATCATCGCCTTGAACACCGAGATCGAAGACTACGTCCAGAGAGTCGGTGTTGAGATCCCGGTTGTCGAACTAGTCAAGTGGTACGTCCTAGGACCAGAAGTCCTTGACTGGAAACCCTACCGCCACAACGAGAACGGTCCGAACTCGTTCGAGACCATGCTTCTCGATCGCTAACCTCGATTGCTGTTAGCGCGATCCAATCATTGGGCGGGGATGGTGCGTTGCCATCCTCGCCCAGTGCATGGTGACGACAGAGCCGAACTTAGTCGTCCGTGAATTTGCGAACTTTCACGTGCTGATCGGTATGCTCTTAGGCGAAGATGAAGACCTTCTTTCTTAGAAGACTCACCTACAGCATCGTTTTGCTGCTCGCAACGACGATTTTCGTCTTCATCATGTCAAGGCAGTCTGGTGATCCGCGTCATCTCTTCCTGAGCGAGCAGAGCACTCAAGCGGAGTGGGAAGCGTGGGGCGTCGAACTTGGTCTCGACAAACCGACTTGGCAACAGTACATCATCTGGCTAGGAAACGCCGTCACAGGCGATTTCGGTGAATCCATTCGCCAGCGCAGACCCGCACTTGACGTAGTCACAGAACGCATCCCGGCTACGCTGGAAATGGCCTTCGGCTCATTCCTTTTCTCAGTAGCAACCGGCATACCACTCGGCGTGCTCTCGGCTCTCAAGCGTGGCTCCCTTCTCGACTACATCGGCAGGACTTTCGCCTTAGTCGGCCAAGCTGCGCCAGTCTTCTGGCTCGGTATAGTCTTAGTCCTCATTTTTAGCGTCAACCTTGAATGGTTGCCGGTCGCCCGAAGAGGCGGGTGGGAACACTACATCCTACCCTCGGTTACGCTCGGTTGGCTATTCGCGTCTAGCTTCCTACGTCTGACTAGATCGGCCATGCTTGAAGTCCTCGACTCCGAGTTCATTAAATTTGCCAGGGCAAAGGGTGTTGATAACTCCTTAGTCATCTGGAAACACGCCTTCCGAAACGCTCTTCTCCCGTCCCTAACCTACGCCGGCCTCCTTCTAGCAGGCCTTATCACTGGAGCCGTCATCACCGAAACCATCTTTTCCTGGCCCGGGCTCGGCAGTCTCGCAGTTACGTCCGTTCTCCAACTCGATTTTCCGGTTCTGACCGCTATAGTTTGCGTCATAACTCTCGCATACGCTGGGATGGCCCTCTTAATCGACCTGCTTTACGCCGTGGCCGACCCACGAATCAGGCTGGAATGAAGCGGTGAACGAGATCTCCAGTACTGCCAATGCTCGCGTGGCTACCGACGATCCAGTCGATGCCGGAACATCGATCTGGCAGACGCTGTACCGCATTATCCGCACTTGGCCGCTAGTGCCCGCCGTGCTCATAAGCATGTTGCTCACCGCGGCCTTCTTCGCCGAGATTCTTACACCGTACGATCCCGAAAAAGACGATCTCATCGCTCGCAACATCCCACCAATGTGGCAGGAGGGCGGTAGCTCAGAACACCTCCTCGGAACCGACCCACTTGGCAGAGACATTCTTGCCCGGATCATCTACGGCGCAAGAACCTCCCTACTCATCGCAACCATCGTTCTAACAATGGGAACCGCATTCGGACTAATCGTCGGCCTCATAGCCGGATACGTAGGGGGCACCGTCGACGAAGTGCTCATGCGCGTCGTCGACTTCACATTCGCCGTACCCTTCATCCTCGTCGCTCTGGTGGCCGTCATCGTCTACGGGCAATCCTTCGAACTTGTAATCATTTTGCTTACGATATTCAGCTGGAACGGAGTCGCGCGACAAGCACGCGCCGAGACCCTCAGCCTAAAGACCCGCGACTACGTCTCCGCCGCACGAGTGGCCGGTGCTAGCATCTGGCGTATCCTCTGGAAACATCTCACGCCTGGCCTCATCAACACCATCATCGTCGTCACGACGCTCCATCTCGGCTCCCTGATCCTGACTGAAGCCAGTCTCTCGTTCCTCGGTGTCGGGATTCCGCCACCCACGCCGGCCTGGGGGGTGATGGTCGCTGAGGGACGCAACTACATCTATACCGAGTGGTGGATTTCCTTCTTCCCCGGACTAGCCATTATGCTTACTGTCCTCGCATTCAACTTCCTTGGCGATTGGTTCCGCGACCGCTTCGACCCGCGACTCCGGCAATTAGACTGACAACGCAAAAACCAAACGACATAAGGGAGACAATCTTCATGAAAATCGCATGGATCGGCATCGGGCACATGGGCAAACCGATGGCCAAACACATGATGACCGCCGCCGAAGAGTTCATCGTCCATGATCTCAATCCAGAAGCCGCTACCGACATGCTTGAAGATGGCGCGCATTGGGCCGACACTCCTGCCGAAGCCGCTTCCGGCAAAGACCTCATCGTTACATGTCTGCCCATGCCGCAACACGTCGATGCGGTCAGCTTCGGCGACGACGGAATATCCGAGGGTGTTGAAGACGGTGCCATCGTCATCGACTGCACATCCAACTCCCTCGACATGGTCAGGTCCCTCCATCAGCGATACGCTGACCAAGGCATCACATTCCTCGACACCCCCGTGAGCGGCGGCGTAATCGGCGCGATGAACCGCGATCTTGCCGTGTACGTCGGAGGCGACCACGACGCGTACCAATCCATCAAACCAACTCTTGACGCCATGGGCGACAAGGTTCAGTACTGTGGCGGCCTGGGAACCGGGACCATCTGCAAGTTGATGAATCAACTCTTCGGCGCCATGGTCGGCATGGCAAGAATGGAGGTCGTCACTGCAGGAGTCAAAGCCGGCGTAGAACTCGATGTCCTCGTCAAAGCGATTCACGAAGGCTCTGGCGGTAAAAGCCGGCCGTTCGACGGTTTCCAACGCCCGCCTGAAGACTACGACGACACCGAGTTCACGTTCTACCTCGAACTCGGCGCCAAGGATGTCCGTCTCGCCAACGAGATCGGCCGCTCCCTCCGGGTTCCACAGCCATTGGCCAACCTCACAGAAGCGCGGCTTATGGAAGCCCTAAACCGAGGATGGGGGAAGAAACGCAACGAAGTCATCGGCGAAATCCAGCAGCAAATCTCAAACGTCAACCTCAAAGTAGATGGCTGAGCCTTCCAAGCCCTCCATTAGAATCGCTCAAAGACACTCCCACGCAAGGAAACTCGACATGCAGACGGCAGATCCGGCGATAAACATGGTCATCGATAACATCGGCATCATGGTCGCGTCAGAAGGCGGCTCGCTAGAGCTTCTCGAACTCACTGACGACTACATGAAGGTCAAATATAACGCCGGCACCAACGAAGAGTGTCCCGAATGCGTCCCTATGACCGATGCCGTCTACCAATTCATGCGCGCGTCTCTCGACATCCACGCCCCCCGCATCGCAACGCTAGAAGTGGTTGATTGATTATCTTCGGACGTGAAAACAGTAGAATTCAGAACAACCAAACTTCTGGTTGATTATTGATCTGAAGTCGAGAACCGATGTTAGCAACCGAACACGCAGCCTTGGCACAACAATTCCTACGCGATGCTGATCGTGAATACGAGGTTGGCGACATTTTCCAAGCTTCAGAAAAACTCTGGGGAGCTGCGTCCCACGTCGCAATTGCCGAGATGCACCGTCGAGGTATCCGTGCTCAAAAACACGCCGCTACAACGCGGTTCGTGCGCGATTTCGCCAACGAAGTCGAAGAACCCGCCCTCTTTGCGCAATTCAAAGTCGCCGAAGGACTTCACTCAAACTTCTACCACGGCTGGATGGAAGACCATCAGTTCGAAGAAAGTCGCGAGCTAGTCAACGATTTCGTTAATCGAATGTTGGAATTGACTGGCTAGAACTGAAAAAGAGCGACAAGCTCGGCGAGGCGGACTATAAGCCGAGTTCTGTCCAGGCGATGGCGAGGTTTACGGCTTCGCAGCCTTCCTCCCTCTGCCTTCTGCCTTGTGCGACCATCCATCTCCGATCACGGTCACCCGTGACCTCTTGCGGCCTACCCGGAAGCTGACGCGGGCACTCGTCTTGACGCTCCCCTATTTGGCCTTGCACCGAGCGGGGTTTGCAATGCCGCCGACGTTACCGCCGACGCGGTGCGCTCTTACCGCACCGGTTCGCCCTTACCTGATGAAACGCTCACCGAAATGTGCGCTCATTGGCGGTGTTCTTTCTGTTGCACTTTCCGTCGGGTCGCCCCGCCCTGCCGTTAGCAGGCGCTCCTGCCCGTAGGTGCTCGGACTTTCCTCCACGAAGACGGTCCAAACCTCCCTCGCAGCGGTCGCACGTCCGCCTCGCACTGACTTCATACTAAAACCCGAACGAATTAGAGTTCTTTTCACAACTGCTAACTTTCCTCAGCTTAGCGAAGCGAGGAATCTAAAACCCCCTTTAATTCCCCCTTGGGCATCAAGGGGGAGGATTTTTCACAGAACCCAATTACGCCGACACTCGAGGTCGCACTTTAACCCCACTTTCCGATACCTCGACGTCTTCGACCAACGCTACGAGCGCGTCACGAGCAAGTTCTACATCGCCAGAACCGACGACGTCCGCTATCAGATCGCGAGTCCTTCGCTCGCGCGACACCTTGCTGTTGTTCGGCGAGCCCTCACTCTTTCCCGCCTTCTGCTCCTCCTCGATCAAGCGGCGCACACGCTTGATTTCCGACAGAAACGGCTCCAGATTCTCCAGATCGCCACGACCGGTCGATACTACACGCGCTTCATTCAAGAACGTCTTCTCGGCATTCTCCATCTGCTGTTCAAGTGTCAAACCAGTCTCGATGGGCCTGATCTGTTTCACCTCTTCCGGCTCCCATGCCATCACCGCTTTACGCACCTCGCCATCCAAATCGTCCGCGCGCCACCTGGGGCAAACGATCCCGCTGCCATTCCCGTTCTTCGCTGCCCGTCGATGCTGACACTCGTAAAACTCGTAATAGCGGTAAGTCTTCGAAGCTGTCGTATCGTCTTGGCGCCGCCAGGTACGCCGACGCGTCAGACCGGGAACTCCATGACCGCACTGACCACACCGCAACAACCCTCCTAGAAGGAACGGTGCTTCAGATTTCGACAAGCTCCGCTGCCGTTGCTTAACCGTCAATTCGTCCTGAGCGCGACGGAACAACGACCGACCGATTATTGGCTCGTGGTTGCCAGACACCAAGAAACCGTAGCGCGTGTAAGTACCTACGTATACGCGATTCTTAAGAATTATCGAAACCGTTGCCGTCGACCAAGGTTTGCCGGTGCGCGTGGGAATGTTTTCCGCCGCTAAACGCTGGGCAATCAAACGCATACCCATACCGTTGCTAACATGCTCGCCGTTTTTGTCAGTCGTGTCCTCATCACCAACGTACCATTCGAAAATCTGCCGCACGACCTCGGCCTCTTCGGGAACCGGTTTAAGCGAACCATCGGCTCCGCAACGATAGCCGTACGGCGTCCTGCCAAGCACCTTCCCACGTGAGGCCTTCTCGCGAATCCGATTACGGATGCGTTTGCGCAACCAATCTGGCTCGCCCCTCAGCCCAAGCAGCTCCTCACCGTTCTGCAACGGATCTGGCAACTCGATATCTGCACAGATTGCGTCAGATCCGGATCGTCGGATGTACAGAAGCCGCTCAACCAAGGTCTCCAAATCGCTCGCCAAATGCGACGCGTCTGGTATGACCACCAACGCCGGCCTTCCATGCGGGCCCTCAATCCGTTCCATCAATTCTGCAAATTGCGGGTTCCCGAACTCCTCGGGGATTTGCCGCGTAAATGCCGTGCCCAACTCTTCGCTCAACTCCGCTTCGACGCCTCGCAACAATTGGTCATTCTGAGCGAGACCAAGGATGGCCGTCAGATGATGCCCTCCCGAACGGCAATACTCGATGATCTGTTGGACGGGATCAGCGGTATCCAGCCGTAACCGGCTTTCAATCTCGGTAATTTGGCCCCAAGAGCCAGCGGCTGCTCTGACAAAACCACCCCAATCTTGGACATTTGGGGTGACAGACGTCTCTGAGTCGTCTTGGATCTCGCGTCGCCTGACGTAGCCGATGGCGCGCATCTCAAATCAGTCCGTGCTGAGCGTAATCAAATACTTGCCGCAATGGCACAATATCGGGTCTGTGGCTTGCTTTAAAACGTTCAATTCGCCCATTGACACCCTCTCGGAGCAACCGGCACAGATGTCGCGCTCCACAACCGTCACTGCCATTCCGCCGTTGTTCTTGAACAATCGGTTGTACTCTCCGAGATGCTGCGCCGGAATTGCGCTGGCCGTCTCGTTGCGATGTTTCAGAGCCTCGTTGTACTCGCTCGATATCCGCGACTGCTCATCGGTCCCCGACTGCTTGTGTTCCGTCCAGTCGACCTCCATCTGGTCCAGCTGCGCTTGCAATTCCGAATGAACGCTTCGCGCCTCATTCGCTGCGTTCTTGATCGGCTCCATGCGCTGATCTATGGCATCGATGCGGTTTGCATGCTCTTGAACTTGCAACTCCATCCGATAGTAGTCACGAGGATTGCTTACATCTCCTCCGCTGTAGAGCCGGTCCTCCACTTCCGCGCGGTTCTGATTCTCCGACGCCCGTTCAAGCTCCAACCGCTTCATCGCAACCTCTGCCTGCATCTGCGAACGCTTCGCTCGCTCGCACTTCTCCCGCAAATCTTTCAGTCGTTTCGCCTTGTCCTGCAAATCCAGCGAAATCTGCGAGTAGGACTGTCGTTGCTTTAACAGTCCTTGGTCGATTTCCTGCAACGCGAGCAGTGCTTCAAAGGTGTTCAAATCTCAGGCTCCCAGCATGTTTCCCAATCGGTGCACCGAGCGGCGCATGACCCTTCTCACATCTAACTTAATCATATCAAACTTGGTTCACATCGTCGATTTCTCACCGTTTTTGGCCGACACGAACAGCACGAGCCGCATCGCGTTATACATTAAATCGAGATGCCTTCCACTCTCGGAGAGACCGCTTTAGCAATGCAGCAACTCCCTACATTCGTCCGAAACTCGCCGCGAACCCGCATCGTGTGCACCATCGGACCCGCCACCGGCAACGTCGTACGAGCACGACAACTGATCCGCGCCGGAATGTCCGTCGCGCGGCTCAACCTCTCACACGGCGACTCCGAGCAACACTTTGAGTATGTTGAGGCGGTTCGCGAAGCCGCGCGACAAACCGGCGTACCCATCGGCATCCTCGCAGACCTGCCCGGCCCCAAATACCGCATCGGGACCGTCGATCCCGACACCGCCGTTACCCAAAACGGCAGGAATGGCATTCCCGTCAACGCCCGCGACAAATTCGTCCTCTCCGCCGAACGTGGCTACACAACCCACGAACGTGGAACCGTCTGGCCCTCTGGCCTCCACAACGACATCCGACCACGCGCCCGAATCCTCATTGACGAAGGAGCCGTTGAACTTCGCGTGGATAAAGTAGAAGGCATCGAAATCCACTGCACCGTCAGACGCGGCGGTCTGATCCAGTCCGACAAAGCCGTTACCGCTCCCGGAAACACCTCTACTCTCGACTACTTCACCGACGAAACCGTCGCTGCTCTCGACTTCGCCGTGGAGGCCGACGTCGATTTCGTAGGCCTATCCTATATCCGCAACCGCCAGGACTTGCGGGCCGTACGAGAGCGATTGGCAACAGCTGGACGAACGCCCGCTCTAGTCGCCAAGATAGAGATCAAACAAGCGGTCGAGAACCTCAACGAGATTCTCGACGAAACCGATGCCATTATGGTCGCCCGTGGCGACCTCGGCGTCGAGATGCCCCTGCACCTCGTTCCCATGATCCAGAAGCGCATGATCCGGATGGCCAACGAGGTCGGCAAACCTGTCATCACTGCTACACAGATGCTGGAATCGATGCGCGACAACCCTTACCCGACGCGCGCTGAATCGACCGACGTATACAACGCGGTTCGCGACGGCACCGATGCTGTAATGCTCTCTGCCGAAACCTCTGTCGGCGACTATCCCGTCGCGGCGGTCAGATTTATGGCCCGCGTCTCCAAAATCGCCGAACGCTTCCTCGACAACGCCATGCTCCGAAACCGACGCATGGCAATCATCGACAAAGAAGGACGACACGCCCAAGTCAACTCCATCATCGCCTTTGACGCCGCACGTACCGCTGACACCCTACGCTCAAAAGCCATCATCACCTTCACCGAAACTGGCACCACCGCGGACCGGGTCGCCGCATTTCGACCGCGAACACCCATCGTCGCGCTCTCACCCAACGAGAAAACCCTCAACAACCTCTCTATGCGCTGGGGCGTGATCCCTCTGTTAACCGAACGCCTAACCGAACTCGACCAGATGTT
>JAAXHR010000172.1 GCA_012270805.1 Dehalococcoidia bacterium | reverse complement strand
TCCGTCATGTTTGACTGGTTTCATCACGGCGAAGGGCTTGCGGTCTTTAACCTGCAGGGACTGTCGGATCCCTACAATCGCGCCTTTCAGACCAGGGTGAGGCGTTTCGCCGGTCTCTACATGAACGAAGATCCACAGGCTCCGAACTACGACCCGGAACATAAAATTATCCGCAGTATGTTCAATGGTAGTCGGGGTCCCCTGCTACGCAAAGCGACCGGTCTGGATTGGGCGGGTGACCCTATTGAAGTTGAAGGGCGTTTCGATGCAAAACATGGCGAGCGCAATTTTGAGGAGATGCTAGCACATTTTAAGGATTACACCGATATCGTCGGCGACCATCCCCTGAATCTTGCTTCGACAACCCTCGCGATCAATGCCTATATGCTCACCGGTGAAGAGAAATACAAGGCGTGGCTCCTTGAGTACGTCGACGCTTGGTCAGAGCGGACAGCCGCCAACGGCGGCATTATCCCATCGAATATCGGTCTGGACGGCACAATCGGGGGAGAATGTGAGGGGAAATGGTACGGCGGGTGCTACGGTTGGGGTTTCACCGTCGTCGTTCCACAGACAGGCGCATTGGCAGATCGCAACGCACATGTCCGAGGGGTCGCCGGTTTTGGAAATGCCTTACTTGCTACCGGCGATCAAAGCTATGTTGATGTGTGGCGGAAGATGATTGAAACGGTCAATTCAAATCAGAAGACAATCGACGGTCAGGTGATGTATCCCAGTATGTACGGCGATGATGGTTGGTACAGCTACACGCCGCAGCCGTACAACGAAGGTGCGTTGGATGTCTACTACTGGTCAATGAACCGTGATGTCCTCAAGTGGCTGCCCACAGACGGCTGGATCGGATTCTTGGAAGGGAACAACCCGGACTTTCCGACAGAGGCGTTCCGACGCGACTTCAGCACGTTGCGCCGAAAAATGCAGGGGATGCATGAGGATACCACAACGCCGGATACGCGACTATCGGACGACACGTTGGCTTTCAACCCTGCGGTGGGCAGCAGTTTAATCGAACTGATGCTCGGTGGTATCACACCGCGGTTCGGTGAACTCCTACATTGCCGTGTCCGCTATTTCGATCATGAGAACCGTCGCGCCGGAATACCGGAAGATGTCGCCGCACTCGTCGAAAAACTGACCGATGACGAAACGACGCTTTCGCTTGTCAACATCAACCCTGTCGAGGAGCAGACGGTCATCGTTCAGGGCGGCGCTTATGCCGAACACCAACTCATCAGCGCCACTGTCGATGACCAAACCCTATCGATAGATAAATCCGCCCTTACCGTCCGTCTGGCTCCCGGAGCGGGTAGCCGTATCGTTCTCAAGATGAAACGTTACGCAAATCAACCCACGCTTCTGTTCCCTTGGGACAGGGACTGATTCCTGTGGCATAGGTTGCGTGACCTGTGACCCAATCCCCGTAGGTCGGGCATCTTGCCCGACCCCAAATCCGTTGTAGCATAGAATGTAATCAGGGTTTCTTAAATTGCGATTGTGCCATATTTTTCCTTTGTAGTCGCAGGTTTCCTAACCTGTGATCGTAGCGTAGAGTCTACCCTTGATGCAATCGGGGTTCCCTAATCTGCAATTGTAGTGTCAAAAAATCTGAAAGGATAACCCAATGAAAGTTACAGATGTCGAACGCATTGTCGTTGATGTGCCGTTTACCCCGCGGCAACAGAAGATTACCCGCACCAGCATTTCGTCGGTTTACAACTGGTCGGTTTTGGAATTGTGTAAGGTTACGACAGACACCGGGCACGTCGGTTGGGGTGAGACTGTTATTCGCTACACCTACGGACGGGTGACTGATCAGACGGTGGCAAGGGTGCTCGGTCAAAGTCCAGCCGAACTGATGAACGATGATTCGCTCGGTGCCGGGTTGCAGATGGCGCTCTTTGATGTCGTCGGTAAGATCCTTGAGGTGCCGGTCTATGAACTGATTGGCACGAAGGTGCGGGATTGGACGCCAATCTCTTGGTGGTGCGTTGATTCCTCCCCCGAAGATTGGGCTGCCGAAGCGCAGGACGCTGTGGCAAACGGTTATACCAGTCTCAAGAATAAGCCGCGTCCGTGGTGGGACATTGTCGCCCAAGTTGAGGCGGTCTCCGAGAGTGTACCGCCGCATTTCAAGTTAGACCTCGATCCGAACGGTTCGCTCCAGAACGCGTCCGCTGCTATTCCGGTCATGAAGAAACTGGAGCAGTGCCAGAACGTCGCCATGTTTGAAACGCCCATCCCACAAGACGACATATTGGGCAACAAACAGATCCGCCAATCGGTTAATCGACCGATCGCCATGCACTTCGGAAGTCCACCTTACATCACCAATATGCGTGAGCGGGTGTGCGATGGATACGTTATCGGCGGCGGGAAGTCCGAGGTTGTGCGGCAAGGTGCCTTGAGCGCCGAAGCACAGATGCCCTTCTGGTTGCAGTTGGTAGGGAACGGCTTAACAACGACGTGGGGCGCCCACTTGGGGGCGGTTCTGACACACGCGACTTGGCCCACGATTAGCTGCAT
>JAAXHR010000088.1 GCA_012270805.1 Dehalococcoidia bacterium | reverse complement strand
GTCCAAGGCGAGACGGTGGTCCAGACAGTCGTCGTCGAGAAAGAGGTCGAGAAGATCGTCGAGGTCGATAGGCCAACTCCAACATCGACCCCGAGCTTGATCGGCACCATTGGTGCTCCCGACCCCAAAACCGAGGGCGGAGCCGCTGTCATCGGTTTTGCCGGTATCGGACAGCAAGTTGGCCGAAACGCCAACCAGGCATCTGACGCCCTCAAGAACTGGGGCGTTGCTGAGACTCTCTTCCGCCGAGGCGCGAGTGACGAGACCCTTCCGTGGGTCGCGACCGAGTGGAGCGTCAGCGATGACTTGACCACCGGAAGCGTCACCATCCAGGACGGCATCACGTTCCGCACCAAGGACAAGGACTACGGTCCTTTAACTGCGGAAGATGTCGCATGGAGCATGAACGATGCCAACAACGTTACGAACCCAACCTCTATTCACGGTCAGGCCGGCGACTTCGCGGGTCTGTGGGGTGAGTGGCGTGTGGTTGACGAATCCACCGTCGAGTGGAATTTCGCGACCAACGCAGACGGGACCCCTGCGTTTGACGGCACCTGGAAAGACGACTACGTCAACCAGTCCGGTCAGGCATTCCCGGTTCTCTCAAAGAATGCGTTTGATACCGAAGGCGAAGAGTTCGTGCGCGACACGGTCGTAGCTAGCGGACCCTACCTGATTGACACGTGGATTGCGGACGACCGCATCGTGTTGACGGCGGACGCGGACCACTGGAAGTTCAGCCCGAAGACCAGCACCATCATCATGGTTCAGGCCGGCGACCCCACCAACCGCGCAACTCTCCTCCGCACCGGTCAGATCGACACCGCCCAGCTTGAGCCTAAGGATGCTGCCAACCTGATCGTCGACTCCAGCAACTGGGGTCAATCCGGTACCGGTGGCGCAGTCCAACTCGGTCTGTTCTTCTCCGGCAACCTGTGGGAGCAGGTTGATGCCAAGACAGGCGATCCGCTTCCCCCGAAGGGACCGTTCGTGCACGACCATGCGTGGATCGGAAACTCCGACAGCAACGCTCACGGCGCAGACGACATGGAGCAGGCACGACAAGTTCGCCACGCACTCGCGATAGCAATTGATCGCAATGCGGTAAACGAATCTTTGCTTGCAGGTCTCGGCAACGTGGTTGATGTTGAGTACTTCGCATCTTCGCACCCGAACTTTGCCGATTTGCAATGCACACAAGAACCGGGTGGAGTGTACACGGACGAGGCCCCCGCAGGAACCGGCCCGTGCACATACGGTTATGACCCCGTGCAAGCGGTTCAAATCATCAAGTCGCAGGATCCTGACTGGCGAAAGACCAACGTTCCTTCCGACATCTTGGGTGACCACCGCTTTGAAGTCGCCGTCTACGCGGGACCAGAGCTCGGTGGTGGCGCATCGGTCACCGGTGAAGTTGCAGACGCAGTCGCTGGTTACTGGTCCGACATCGGACTCTCCACCTTCTCGCTGAAGTTCACCTACGTCACGTTCCGCCCGACGGTCGTGAACCGTGCGAACACCCACCCGTGGGTGACCTCGTGCGACAAAGGCCGCGAGTCGAACCCGTGGCACTTCCCGAAGGGCCTGGTGCAGACATCGCTGACCCGCGGTGGTTTCAGCTGCGCGTTTGAGTCGCCGAAGATCTTGGAACTCTACCAAGGCATGGCGGGAGCATCCGACACTGCCGAGGCGACCGACTTTGCGAACCGCTACCTGCAGTACGTCTACTACTGGAACCTGCAGCCCGGTATCGTCGCAGTCCCGCAGGACTGGTTCTGGAACCGCAACAAGATCACAGCTTGGCCCCAAGACCGAGCCGCGGCCAGCGGTATCAACAACCTCTGGGACATCGAGCTCGCTCAATAGGATAGAGCTGCCCAAACCGAGTTCTTCGTTATCGGGTGTCGCGGCACAATATGCCGCGACGCCCGGTGGCGGAACAATAAGCTCACGTGATGCGCGCGTTTGCGTCCATGTTTATAGGTGTCGCTCGTGAGCCAATCAACGAAGAAGAGGTAATCGGCCCTAGGCAGGTGCTGATGCGCTTAGTGCCGAGGGCATGGGTTAACATCTCTCTCAATCATGCGTCGATTCCTAATAAGAAGATTCCTCTTCATGATCCTCAGCACGATCGCGGCGACGGCGATTGTGTTTTCGTTATCTAGGGCTGTCGGCGACCCGTTGCTGCTTTTCGCCACATCCGGTTACGGAATCTCGGACGAAGCGGTTGCAGAGATACGCAAAGAGCTGGCGCTTGACCGTTCATATCCTGAGCAATACTTGCTTTGGCTAGGAAGGGTTCTCAGGGGTGACCTAGGTCAAAATCTGGCGTTTAAACTTCCAGTTACCCGGATAATCACCGAGAAGATCCCGCATAGTCTTCAACTTGGAGCCTTCGCGTGGTTCTTCTCTGGCACTATCGGCGTCAGTCTGGGAGTAATGTCGGCGATCAAGCGAGGAACAATTGCAGACTACGGCGGCCGGTTCGTGGCCCTGATTGGTCAATCAATTCCCGTGTTTTGGTTCGCAATAATTCTCATTTACGTGTTTGCAGTGTGGTTGGACTGGTTGCCAGCTGGATTAGCTGGAGACTCAACGCAGGAACCTTCGCTTTGGCAATTGGAATATCTGGTATTGCCCGTAGTCGCAATGTCGTTGGGCGGTCTTGCCGGGTACTTGCGCCTTACAAGATCGTCGATGCTGGAAGTCCTCGACTCCGAGTATGTGAAACTCGCGCGCGCGAAAGGCGTGGGCACGACGTTCGTCGTCTGGAAGCACGCTTTCCGCAACGCGCTCATCCAGCCGTTAACCGCGTCGACGTTGGCGTTCGCAGGATTCATCGAGGGCGCGCTAGTGGTTGAGACGATATTTTCGCGTCCGGGTATCGGTCTGATGGCGGTCCAAGCAGTGCATGGGAATGATTTCCCCATTCTCCAGGGCGCGGTGTTGATGTTTATTCTGGTCTACGTGCTGGCAACGTTCCTCACGGACATCATCTACGCATTGGTCGACCCGAGAATTCGATACGATTGAGTTGCATCTTTGAACGCCTGAGAAGTTAACGATGGCTATCGATCCCAGCCCTACAAGAATGCCAACTGTCGAACCGCGTAGCGGTGTCGAGCTACATCGCGGGCTCGAAGCCCAGACGACTGGTCTGACCGCGGTGAAGCGTTCCTTGCCTTCCCAGATCTGGTACGTCCTGCGCCGTTGGCCGATCATCCCCATCTTCATCCTCATATCAGTTTCAGTCATCTCGATCGGGGCGAATTGGATCGCCCCCGCCGATCCGAACGTCCAGAAGCTCAACTTCAACTTGATGGCGCCGACTTGGGGACAGCCAAGCCCGGAGAACGATCTCGCGGCCAATGAAGCCGAATTCGACCTCACCACCGACGAAGGGCAGATCGGATTCATGATCGCCTCCAAGAAGGGATTCACTCGGGAAGAGTACATCTTGGGGAGCGACGGCTTGGGACGAGACGTCTTGTCACGCATCATCCACGGCGCCGGAGTCTCGCTGAAAGTGTCTGGTTACGCGTTGCTGTCCGGCATCGTCATCGGCACTGCGATGGGCATCTTGGGCGGCTACTACGGTGGTTGGCTCGACGAAATCCTGATGCGATTCGTCGACATCTGGAACGCGCTCCCATTCCTCCTCATCGCCATCATGGTAGGTGCCACCATCGGCGCTTCCGAAACATCGGTCATCATCATCATCGCCATGATCGCGTGGCCCCCGTTTGTTCGAAACGTCCGAGCCGACGTACTGACGATACGGTCACTCGATTATGTCAATGCTGCCCGGATCACAGGCGCCAGCAATCTGCGCCTGATGATGAAGCACATCTTGCCGGGCACCGTGAGCACCGTACTGGTCATTGCCACCCTCCGAGTCGGAGGCCTAATACTTACCGAGTCGGTGCTGTCGTTCTTGGGCGTCGGCATCCCGGACCCGATCCCGACATGGGGAAAGATGGTTGACGAGGGCTACCAGTACCTCATCAACGGAGTCTGGTGGTCATCATTCTTCCCCGGACTGGCGATCTTCCTGTTGGTCATGTCGATGAACTTCTTCGGGGACTGGCTGCGAGACCGTCTCGACCCGAAACTGCGGCAACTCGACTGATCGCCACCCCCGTTCCGGGTTCCCCTGCTTGCGGGGAATGCCGTCAGTTGCCGCGCGGTTCTGGTTTCCCCCAATTGTGGGGAATGTCGTCAGGCAAAGGGGCACGTCCCAGGCGTTCGACGCGCCGCAGACGTTTCTCCACTCCTCTCGCGGGATGACCGCCCCTTTGTCCTTCGGACATTTTCCCCCGCGAGGGTGCAACCGGTCGAAGGTGGAGTTCCAAACAGCCATGGTTTTCCCCGCTCGCGGGGGAAATGCCGTCAGGCAAAGGGGGTACGCTCGCTGGGCGTTCGATGCGCTCCGGGCGTTCCCCTGCTCCTCCTGCAGGATGACCGCCCCCTTTGTCCTTCGGACATTTCCCCCGCGAGGGTGCAACCGGTCGAAGGTGGAGTTCCAAACAGCCATGGTTTTCCCCGCTCGTGGGGGAAATGCCGTCA
>JAAXHR010000427.1:333-9137 GCA_012270805.1 Dehalococcoidia bacterium | reverse complement strand
CCTGAGCCGGAAGTGAAAGTGGTTGATGTCGAACCCTTGAACATAGTCGCTACTAGCAACATTGTTGGCGATTGGGTTTCGATCGTTGGTGGGGATCGGGTCAATGTGCTTAATTTGGTGCCCCGCGGAGCGGACCCGCACGCATATCAGCCAGGAGCCCGCGATATTGCTCGCGTGGCCGATTCTGATCTCGTGTTTGCGGTTGGGTTGCAGCTTGAGCAGTTGTGGCTGGAGGAATTGATAGAGAATGCGGCGGCTGACCACGATTCTGTGTTTGAGATTGCGGAACACGTAAACCCAATCCCGTTCGATTTCGAAACTGGCGGTCACGACGATGGCGAAGAGGCCCACAGTGAAGATGAGCACGCTCACGAGGACGAGGATGAGCATGCGCACGATGAAGACGAAGACGAGCACGATGAAGATGAGCACATGGAACATGAAGAAGGCGAACATGTTGGGCTGAAGGGACGGCTTTTGGTCGGTGATGCGGATTCCGAGCATCTCATCGTTCTCGATCTGATGACGGAAGAGATTTCGGAGCTTGATATCGGTCTTCCCGGCCCCGTTTCCGCAATCTATCCGAGCCCCAACCATCGATTCGGGTATGCGATCTACCGCGGCGATGAGGGTGATCATGCAGTTCACACCATCGACGGCGGTGTGTTCCTCGTGCCGCACGGCGACCACGAAGATTTGGTTGTGGTGCCTGTGAGCGAAGTTGGGTTAACCGTCAACGAAGAGCTTCCGATTCATTTCACGAACGGTGAAGAGTGGTCGGCGATCTTCCACGACGCCACAGGTATAGTTGCGCTGATGAACGAGCACGAGATCGAGGAGGAGGGACACGCGTACGAGATCCACTATCTCGACGCCGGCCCGCAGCATGGTGCGGCAGTCCCGCTCGAAAACGATCTTTTCGCCGTGACTGTGGCGAACCCGGATCCTTCCGACGCCTTGCCGATCGGCGTAGAAGTCAGGAATCTCGACGATGAGGTCGTCTGGGACGGGAGTCGTGAAGCATGTCCCGGGATGCACGGCGAAGCGCACAACCACCACGGATCTGCGTACGGTTGTAACGGCGGTGTGCTGTTCATCGAACCACATGGCGATCACTTCGACTATTGGCTGATCGAGAACGGCGAGGGCATGCCTGAGGCGGGCCGCGTCGGTGCCTTGTGGGGTCACCATGACGCGGAGCACTTCTTCGGATGGGCCGTTTCGGTGACCGCGACTGGATTTGAAGACGCAGGAATGTGGATGATCGGTCCGGAAGAGCAGGAAATGGTCCTGGTTCTTGACCCCTCGGAAGGGAAGAACACCGTGACTGGGGCTTACGGCAGCGACGGCAAGGTGTTCTACGCGCTGACCTACGATGGCATGTTGAATGCGATCGATGCCGCCGATGGCGACGTTGTCGGCGAAGCACGGCTGACGGATCCAATCGACCCCGGGGCGGGCTTCGATGGTGCACCAAGCCTCATCATCGTCGGTGAGACACTGTTCATGACTGAGCGCACGCACGGACATGGTCATGTCGTCGCGTTCGATCTGGAACACATGGAGGTCGCGGAAGAGTGGGAGCTCGAGATAGCCCCGACTTCGCTCGCGTTCGTGGGCATCGAATCTGACGATGACCATCCCGAACACGGCCATGATGAGCATCAAGATGAGCACGCTCACGAGGACGAAGAAGCCGACCACCACGACGAGGATGAGGAAGGCGAATACCATGACGAAGACGAGGCGCACGACCACGAGGATGAGCATGCCCATGAGGATGAGGACGAGCACATGGAAGAAGGCGACGCCCACGGTCACGAAGGTCACGCCCACGGTGCGCTCGACCCGCACTTCTGGTTCGACCCAGAGCGCGTGATCATCGCGGTCGAGGAGATCGCCGAGCTGCTCAGTGAACTCGAGCCGGCTTCAGAGGACTACTTCAACGCGAACCGCGACGACTACATCGCCAAGCTTGAGGAGCTGGACCACTGGATCGAGGACGCCGTCGCAACTATCGATGACCACGACCGGATCATGGTGACGACGCACGACGCGTTCGGGTACTTCGCCGCCAAGTACGGATTCACGGTCGCCGGAGTGATCATCCCCGGTGGAGGCACCGAGTTAGAGCCTTCGCCTCAGGAGTTGGCAGAGCTTGTCCACCAAGTTGAAGATTCGGGTGCAACCGTTGTCTTCTCGGAGGTGCAGATCAGCGATCGACTTGCGAACACTTTGGCGCGAGAAGCAGGAATTAGCCTCGTCGGCGGACTGCATGTTGGCACACTCGGAGCTGACGGCAGCGACGCCGAGAACTACCTCGACTTGATGCGGAGCAATGTTGATATCATCGTCGAAGCGTTGTCAGAGTAGGCCATGCTCGATGAGTCAAACCCACATCCACGATCCGGAGCTTGAAACGCATACGGCACCGCTCCCGGCGGTTGACGCGCATTGCATGTGTGTCACCTACGGACAGAACACCGTCCTTAGGGACGTGACCTTCTCCGTGCCGTCGGGGGCGTTTGTCGGGATCGTGGGTCCAAATGGCGCCGGCAAGTCGACCTTGCTCAAGACGTTGGTGGGCCTCATTGAGCCGACGACCGGGTCGGTGCACATCTATGGAATCAACCCTTCCCAATCCCGACGGCTGGTCGGTTACGTTCCCCAGTCGGACGACGTGAACTGGCAGTTTCCAGTGACGGTGTGGGATGTAGTGATGATGGGTAGGACGCCGAGTCTGGGCGCTTTCCGTTATGAATCAGCTGCGGACAAGCACGCAGTGATGGATGCTTTGCACCGAGTGGGATTGCTCCACCTCAAGGACGAGATGATCCGTTCGTTGTCAGGCGGTCAACGCCAAAGGGTGTTTGTTGCGCGGGCGTTGGCACAGGATGCACGTGTTTTGTTGCTGGATGAGGCGTTCAGCGGCGTGGATGTGGGTTCGCAATACGAGCTGGTGGCGGTGCTGAGGCATCTGTGCGAGGAAGGCCAGACGATCTTATTGACGACGCACGACTTGGCGAATATGGCGAGGCAATTGGATACGGTGCTGTGCCTCAACTGTCATCTTTGCGCTTGTGGTCCGCCAGACGAGGTGTTTACGCCCGCAGTCTTGGAAGAGCTATACGGTCCGCATGTAGTTTCGGCAGAAAGCTCGTACACGATCTGAGTCATCGGATTGGCTAGACATCGATGGATTTGATTTCGTACATCGTTGAGCCATTCCAGTACAGCTTTTTGGTGCGTGCGCTAGTGGTTGCTGTGGTCATCAGCATCACCTGCCCATTAGTTGGGGTGTTTGTAATTACACGGGGCTACGGATTCATGGGCGATGCGATGGCCCACTCAATACTCCCGGGGATGGCGCTGGCGCTGATCGCTGGTCTGAGCCCGTGGTTCGGGATGTTGCCGGCCGCACTTGTGTTCGCGTTTTTGGTCGGATTCATAATCCGAAAGACGGGCATTCAGGCTGACGCGGCGATCGGAATCATGTTTGCGACTTTGTTCGCCCTCGGAGTTTTGGTGATGTCGCTCTGGGGCACACGCGTCACTGTGAGCCTCGAGGACATCCTTTTGGGTCAGATCTTGTCGGTTACTGAGAGCGACATACTAGTGACGCTAGGCGTTGCGTTTCTGACGTTGCTGATATTTGCCGGTTACTTCAAGGGGCTGATGTTCGTGAGTTTCGATCCGATCGGAGCGGAGGTCGCGGGCATCCGTGTGGGACGGGTCGACTATCTGCTTCTGGCGTTGATTTCAGTGGTGGTCGTCGTGACTATACAGGCTGTCGGCGTGATACTTGTGCTTGCGATGCTCATAGCACCTGCGGCGGCGGCTACTTTGGCGGCGCAAAGAGTTTTGCACATAATCGGCTTCGGGACACTGTTCGCCCTGATCGCGTCGATTGTCGGGCTCTACGTCTCTTACTACTGGAACTTGCCGTCGGGAGCGTCCATTGCGATCACGTCTGGCTTGATCTTCGCGATCGTGGCATTGGTTAGACAACGCATATCTTGATCTCAAGCTTCGGTATCGGGGGCAGAAATCTTAGACATCGATGCGGTGGTCGACGGTCTCGTCCGCAACACCCTTGACGGATCCGCTCAAAGCACTGACCGCGTTGCATATGATTGATATTCGCATACGGTGGAGCTATACGGGTCGCACGTGGCGCCCCCGGAACGTAGCTACTCGGTTTAATCTAGTGGTCTGATGCTGAGCTGGATGGATCTGATCTCTTACGTCACTGAACCGTTTCAGTACGGTTTTATGTTGCGTGCGCTTGGAGTGGCGATAATCATCAGCATCATCTGCCCGTTGGTCGGGGTCTTTGTGATAACCCGAGGCTACGGCTTCATGGGAGATGCGATGGCGCACTCGATATTTCCGGGGATGGCGTTGGCGTTGATTGCGGGACTGAGTCCGTGGTTCGGAATGCTTCCGGCCGCGCTGGTGTTCGCGTTTTTAATCGGATTCCTTATTCGGAAGACGGGCATCGAGGCGGACGCGGCGATCGGGATCTTGTTCGCGAGTCTGTTCGCTCTGGGTATCGTGATGATCTCGATTTGGGGGGCGAATGTCAATGTGAACCTCGAGGACATTCTTCTAGGACAGATCTTGGCAGTCACTGAAAGCGACATACTAGTGACGCTAGGCGTTACGATCCTGACGCTGGTGATATTCGCCGGTTACTTCAAGGAGTTGATGTTCGTAAGTTTTGACCCTGTTGGTGCGGAGGTTGCCGGAATCCGAGTGGCGTGGATCGATTACCTGCTCCTTGCCCTCATCTCGGTCGTGGTGGTGGTGACGATTCAGGCAGTTGGCGTCATACTCGTGCTGGCGATGCTGATCGCGCCCGCAGCGGCGGCGACATTGGCCGCGAACAGGATTTTTCACATTATTGGGTATGGGATCCTGTTCGCGCTCATCGCGTCGATCTCAGGACTGTATGCGTCTTACTACGGCAACCTCCCGTCCGGCGCGTCGATCGCGCTGGCATCCGGCATCATCTTCGCCGTTGTGGCAACGATCAGAGGGCGAATTTCTTGACGCGCCTTGTGAGCGCGCCGCCGCCTGACCGTCATAACCATCGAAACCCCGAGACAACGGTCGTTACTCCGATCAGCAACATCGTGTCACCATCAGGCGATCCTACGCCAGTGGACAGCAGTTCAGATGGCGTCGGCTCTTCGACTGGTTCTGCGACGTGGAGTTCGAGTTCAATCAAGTTCGGAAGGACCGCTTCTAAGTCAATGCCGTTATTAACTCTAAGTAGACGTTGTATCTGCAGAAGGTGCCTTTATTGACACTAGGTTGCGGTTTCTGTATTTTTTGAACCACCTGATTTTGATACATTATCCATTTGATCTTGCCTTCTTTTGATACGATATCTTATCTACGTTGCTGCCTGACACGATTCTAAACTACGCCATTTAGTTGAACAGAAAACCCGCCGAATGGGCTTATTGCAGTGAAATTGCCGGGAGCATTATGGCACTTTGAGGAAAAACATGTAATATTATCTTAGGTTCGCTGAAACTATACAGTTTATGTAGCCAGCGGCGACGGAACGCTTCGCTATTGTCGAAGCAAGTTGAATAGATCCAAGGAGCGAAAATGGCTGTACACGCACACGACACTCATGAGTGTGACACCCACGAACATCATGCTGGCGAGCATCTGCATGACCAGCATGAGTGCGACGACCATGAACACCATGCTGACGAAGACGGGCACATGCACGATCAGCATGAGTGCGACGATCACGAACACCACGAAGGCGAGCACATTCACGACACGCACGAATGTGACGATCACGAACACCACGCATAGTTCGCTTGTCGCTAGACGACCCCACGAGTTCTACGCTCGGTGCGGGTCGTCTAGTTCGTCAACAAGAATGCATTCAGGCACCCCTGCGGTGCCTTTGTTATTTGAAAGACAGGGTACCGTCGCGGCCTCGTCGCCTATCAGCAGGGCAACCGCAACCAGAACTAGAACGTCGAACGCGCCCTTGCGAGCAGGTAGCTTACCAAATGGTCTTCGGTGCAACCTGAAAGTGCCTGCTCGATCTGAATGGTGAGGTGGTGGATATGATGCTGGTCCCGGCCGATCTCTCGAATTCTCCTAAGCAAAGCATCGGTCTCCTCTTTTTCTAGATCGGGGTCGACCAATACGTGTGCCGTCATCGATTCGTAGCCGGACGCGATCGTCCAGACGTGAACGTCGTGAACGAGCGTGACATGAGGCAGGTCTTCGATCTGGTTGCAAAGCCTTTCCACGTCGACATGGGACGGTACACCTTCCAACAGCACGACCAAGACCTTCTTTGCGAGACTCCAAGAGCTGACGAGTATCAACAGGCCGATCAACACACTGATAATGGGGTCGATCAGTTCCCATCCGGTGAAAATGATTACCAGTCCCGAGACCACTACGCCGACGGAGCCGAGCAAGTCTCCCATAACGTGCCAGAAAGCACCTTCGACGTTCAAACTGTGTTCGGAACTGCCATGCAGGATCCAAGCGGCAACGATGTTTACGACCAGCCCGAGCGCGCCGACGGTCAACATAAGTGGCCCTTCGACGTGGGCTTCTTCGATCCCGCGAATGCGGTGATAGGCCTCGAAGAAGATCCAAGCGACGATCAGCCAAAGCGACAACGCATTGATCAACGCTGCCAGCACCTCGGCACGCCGGAAACCATACGTCCTCGTGGCATCTTCGACTCTGTCCCCGATCCATAGCGCAAACAGAGCCAACCCTATCGCCAATGCGTCAGTGACCATATGCCCGGCATCGGCCAGCAGGGCGAGTGAGCCCGACATGATGCCGCCGATGACCTCGGCGATCATGAAACCGCTGATCAGGAACAATGAGATGAAAAGGCTGCGCCGACCCGCTTCCCGATAGTCGTGGGAGTGATCGTGATCATGGCCGTGATGCCCGTGCCCGTGATCGTCGTGGTCATGATCGCCGCGGGAATGGTCGGAATGACCGTGGTGCCCGTGATCGTGATGATCATGGTCATGATGATGAGCGTGGTCCGAATAGTCATGCCTAGAGGAACGCGACTCTTCGCCGAATGTTCGTCTTTCAGTCATGATCGTCTCGCCTCAAGCCGTCTCAGATTGGGTCACCTTCGCCTCATGAATAAAAGCATTGTATCTTGACGCTGCAAATTTGCACAGCCTGGCTCTAGCGTTACATGACAAGCCCAGCTTCTACAAATGCGTTTGATTCGCCAACACTTTCGTCGATGGAGTGAACGCGCTAATCTCCCGACATTGTCCAACCATCATTTATCAAGATCAATATCCATAGGTGTGTGCATTAGGCGTGGTTTCGACAGTATATCTCAATGTATTCACATTATATCGATAGAACATCTCAATGCTTTTGGGATAACCTTCAGTTGTTTCTTTTCGCAACCCGGAATCCAATCAATGGAAAGGGAAGTCTCGATTAAGAAAACTTCGGTGATCCGAATTCTCACTCAGAATCAGTCGCAACACACCGCGGACAAACGTCATAAACCTCTATACGGTGGTCCATGATCTCGCCCATCACCCCTTCCACCGACAAACTCAACGCATTGATCGCGCGTTCAATCGCCTCGGCATTGAAGTACCGAACGGCAGTGCAGACCGTGCAAACCGCGTGGTGGTGGTGAGACGGTACATTGTCGGTCCCAGGTTCGTGATCTAAATCTGCTGAGACACTGTATGCCATCTCATCGCCCGGCATCACAACCTTGCAGATGATATCGGCATTCTGCAAGATCTTGAGCGTGCGATAAACCGTCGCCCGACCGATGTGCGGCAACTCGCCACACACATCCTCTGCCGTGAAGGTCCGAGGCACTCGGGATATGCAGTCGATAATTTCTCGTCGCGGAGCGGTGACCCGTGCCTTGCGCTCAAGTAGTGCTGTCACTATCGAATCGGGAGTGCGCGGCATGGTTAATCCTCCAAAGTGGCGCGTGCAGCGTCGACGATTTTTTCCGATGACGGGTAAACCAAGCGTTCGAGCACCGGCGTGTACGGAATGTGCACTTGCTCAGCAGCCACCTTCATGATGGGTGCCTGGAGATCCCAGAAGCCCTCTTGCGACACGATTGATGCGATTTCAGATGCGGCGCTGCATACTTTGTGCGCCGGGTCGGCCAACACCAGTCGACCAGTCTTGGCAACCGATTCCAAGATCGTGTCCTTGTCCAGCGGGACCAAAGTGCGCGGATCAATAACTTCCACTGATATTCCCTCGTCCTCCAACTCCTCTGCAGCCCGCAACGCCATCGGCACCGCACCCGCGATCGCCACTACAGTCACATCAGTCCCAGATCGTGGCACGTCCGCCACACCAAAGGGAACCAATGCAGCGTCGCCTTCCTCGACTTCGCCTGAAGAACCACCCAACGTCCCATCCTCGAAAACGATGCACGGATCATTGTCTCGGATCGCAGTCTTCAACAGGCCCTTAGCATCGCGCGGAGTAGCTGGAACAAGAATCTTGAATCCAGGCATGTTCATGAACATCGGGTACGAACGGTCCGAGTGGTGAGCCGCCGAACCTCCGCCATAGAACATCGTCGCCCTGTACACCACGGGCAGAGTCGCTTGCCCGCCAAACATGTACCGCATCTTTGCCGCCTGGCTCACCAGCTGGTCCATCGCCACCCACATGAAGCTGGTCAGCGTCTCCACGATCGGGCGCATACCCACCAGAGAAGCCCCGATCGCAGCTCCGAAGAAGCCGTTCTCAGACAAAGGCGTGTCGAGCACACGGTTCTCGCCGAACTG
>JAAXHR010000427.1:0-170 GCA_012270805.1 Dehalococcoidia bacterium | reverse complement strand
ACTGCTTCTTCGACCTCCGCCGCCTTCGCTTCTGATATGGCGTCACACTCCTCCTGCGTAAGGATACCTTGCGAAGTGAGAGTACGTTCCAATACGTCGATCGGGTCGCGCTCGCGCCACTCATCGATCTGGTCCTGCGTGCGATACTCGCCGCGTCGTACACGCCCCAA
>JAAXHR010000285.1:776-5657 GCA_012270805.1 Dehalococcoidia bacterium | reverse complement strand
TCGGAATGACATAAATGTCAACACGGGTTACGCGTGACTTTGTATTGTCCGATGTGATGTAAGATTCGATGCGTAAGGGAGTTTGAAATGGCAGAAATCGGACGAGTTCTCACAGCGATGGTCACCCCGTTTACAGAGGAGGGTGAAGTCAACTATCCCCAGGCTCGCAAGCTGGCCAAATCGCTTTTGGCATCTGGTTCGGATGGACTGGTGATCGGCGGCACCACAGGCGAAGCGCCAGCGATGTCGGATGAGGAACGATTGAAGCTGTTTGCGGAAGTCAAGGATGAGATAGGGGATTCAGGGGCCGTCGTGGCTGGAACAACCGACAATAACACCTATCGCTCTATCGAGCTGTCGAGAGAGGCTGAGGGAGTCGGGGCCGATGCCATCTTGATGACGGTGCCGGCTTACAACAAGCCGACCCAAGGAGGACTAATCAAGCACTTCATCGCTATCGCCGAAGCGGTGTCAATACCCGGGATTCTTTACAACGTGCCGAGTCGAACGGCGTTGAACATGACGGCGGGCACGACGCTGAGGTTGGCTGAGGTTCCGAATATCGTGGGGGTCAAGGAAGCGAGCAGCGACGCAGATCAGATAGCGTACGTCATCAAAGGCGCTCCTGACGGTTTCAACGTTTGGTCGGGCAATGACAACGAGACGTTCTCGATAGTTTCGACTGGAGGCTACGGTGTCGTGAGCGTCGCGAGCAACATCATCGGCAATCAGGTTCGAGGATTAATCGGTGCGGTTTTGGAGGGCGACGTTGAGCGTGCGGCGGGCGAGCACCTGCGGCTGCTGCCGATATTCAACGCGCTGTTCTTCATCACGAACCCGATACCGGTTCGTTACGCGATGAATCGCTCGGGCTTCAACGTGGGACCTGCGCGTCACCCGATGCAGGCTGACGACGAGGAGATGGCGGCTTTTTCAGCGCAGTTCGATCCGATCATGGATCAATACCGGATCGATCTTCCCAACGGTTGATGCTTTCATGATTGACAAGTCGCCGAATAAGGTCATAGAAGATCTTGGCGACGGGTTGGTGATGCGTTCCGCGGTTCGCGAGGAGGCGGATGCGCTCGCCGAATTCTGCGCCAAGGTCTTCATCGACGAAGAATCGGGCACGGAAGCGTATTGGATCGCAGAGTGGATTCGCGATCTCGTCGGCAAGCCGCATCCGACTCTGAGCCTCGACGATGTCATCATCGTCGAAGATGTTGAAAAAGGACGCTACGCATCAACGACTACGTACCTTTCGCAGGCGTGGAGTTATGACGGCGTCGAATTCGAAATTGGACGCCCTGAGATCGTCGGCACCCACCGCGATTACAGGAATCGGGGTCTAGTACGAAAACAGTTCGATGTCATGCACCGATGGGCATCGGAACGCGGGCACGACGTTCAGATCGTGCTCGGGATTCCGAGTTACTATCGCCAGTTCGGGTACGAATACGCTTTGTACGCGGAAGGTGGACGTCAAACGTCGATACATACCTTCCCACGTTGGGGCGACAAAGAAGAAAGGAAGTTTCGACTACGTGAACCGACCGTTGACGATGTTCCGTTCATCACCAAGATCCTGAACGAATCGGCGAAACGATCGCTCGTATCGCCCGTATTTCGCGAGGACGAGATTCGTTACATGACATTTGATCGAACCGAACGGAGCGCGGTGTGCCACCGCACTGCCATACTCTGCAGGTCTGAAGGGCAAGTTTTCCGCGAACCAATCGGCGTGATGATGTATGCCATGGTGACACCTATAGACCTCGGCGGTATCTTGCGTTTGGAGATGTCGGAGCCGCGGTATTGGCGTAAGGCGTTACCTTCGGCGTTGCGCGAGTTTGTTGAGTTGGCGGATAAGGCTTCCAACCAGGATCCCAGCCCGGAGCGGGCTATCAAATCAGTTCGCCTAGACATGCAGCCTGATCACCCGGCGTTCATCTTCGATGACGGAGCATTGGGCCAGCCGCCTGAACACCAATACGGATGGTACGTAAGAGTCTCCGACATCGCCGCGTTCTTGCGAAAGATATCTTCAGCGTTGGAGAGGAGGCTTGAGGAGTCGTTCCACGCGGGATTTACCGGCGACTTGGTACTCCGATTCGATCGTGACACGGTCAAAATCGCTTTTGAAGATGGCCGGGTAACCGATGTAGTTACGCACTCGGCGGCGTATCGCAATGCGGTATCCAGTGGCTGGCAAACAGCGACAGCGAGATTTCCGGGTACGTCGTTTCTACCGGTACTGTTCGGAATGCGTTCAGTAGGTGAAACACTCTTAGCACACACGGATGCCAGCGCCGGATCCAAGTCGGATCGACATCTCATAGAGACGCTGTTTCCCAAGCGATCATCCGATTTAATGCTGACTCTCACCTAAATGAGTGGTGATCCAGCGGGACGAATGCGCGTCGTAACTGTCGGCGGTGGCACTGGTTCGTCAGTGTTGCTGCGCGGATTGAGGCGTTACGCCGATCGGATCGACATAACAGCGATTGTCACAACCTTTGACGACGGCGGGTCGTCAGGGCGACTGCGTGACGAGTTCGTAGTTCCGGCCCTTGGAGATCTTCGACGTTGCATCGCGGCGTTGTTGCCGGAAGATGCGAAGTATTCTGCGGTCGAGGGTATGTTTGAGCACCGGTTCAGTTCGGTCGGGCCGATTGACGGGCACTCGCTAGGAAATCTGATGTTGTTGGGTGCGATGGAACGAAGTGGGGGGCTAAGCGACGCGATCGATTCGATAGCGAGTTCCCTGAATCTGGTCGGCCGCGTTGTCCCGGTAAGTGATGAACCGTCAGATCTTTGCGCGGAGTTGGAGGATGGCACGCTGATACGAGGCGAGTCTGCGGTTGGCGAACGGAATGAGACACTGTTCGGATCTTCGAGAATCTACCTTGATCCTCCGGTTAACGCGAATCCAAACGCTTTGGCGGCCATTCTCAATGCGGATGTTGTGGTTCTCGGCCCCGGCGATCTATTTGCGAGCGTCATTCCGAATCTATTGGCTGGTGGAGTGACCGAAGCGATCAGTCAGAGCTCGTGTCAGATTCTTCAGGTGTGCAATGTCGCGAAGAAGGCGGGCGAGGCCGGTGAATACGCGGCGTCGGATTTCGTTAACTCGGTCAATTGCTGTCTGGGGAAGAGTGAGAAGCGGGTTGATGCGATTTTGATCAATACGCACGCGATGGATTCGACTACAGCCGTGCGTCCTGTCGAGTGCGACGCCAGAGTCCGTTTGGTGGTCGACAACGTTTTAACGCGACCAATGTTTGATGAGACTGCACCGCGCCGCCACGACCCAAACAAGCTTGCGGCGGCGGTGATGGAGTACGTCGACGCGGTTATCAGGAGCCGTTGACTACCAAGGTGTCGTCGCGGTGGGGGCCGGTCGAAATCTCGGACGCCGGGATGCCGAGAAGATCTTCGAGTTTGCGGACGTAGTCTTGGGCACCGTCGCAAAGGTCATTCCAGTCGGTTACGCGCGTCGTCGATTCGGTCCAGCCGGGTAGTTCCTCGTATACGGGTACGCAACGCGCCAATCGACCGCGTTCGATAGGGAAGTCTTCGATGATTTCACCGTTGAGAGAGTATGCGGTACAGATTTTGATCCGTTCCCAGTTGTCGAGGGTGTCGAGACGGGTGAGAACCATCGAAGTAAAGCCATTTACGCGAGTAGTGTATCGGGCGGCGACAGCATCGAACCACCCGACTCTGCGCGCGCGTCCTGTTGTGGCGCCGAATTCTCCAGCCATCTCGCGGATGCGGTCGCCTTCCGGGCCGTGTATCTCGGTTGGGAAAGGGCCGGCACCGACGCGTGTTGCGTAGGCTTTGAATACGCCGATGATGCGTTCGAAGGAGTTTGGGCCGATGCCGGTTCCGGTTAGCGCACCGCCGATGGTTGGGCTGGAGGACGTTACGAAGGGATAAGTTCCGTGGTCGATGTCTAGCAACGCTCCCTGGGCGCCTTCCATGATGACGTTTTGACCGGATTCAACAGCTTGGGTGACGATCTCGTCGGCCGACCTGATGTATGGGCCGATCTGGTCTGCCCAGTGTTTGGTTTGTTCTAAGATTTCGCCGACATCGATTGGCTCGCCACCGTAAATCTTGGTGATCAGCTCGTTCTTGAACTCGATTATCGGAGGGAGCATCAGCGTCAGTTCTTCGAGGTCTAGGAGTTCGCCGGCGCGTACACCCATGCGTGCGACCTTGTCGACGTAGGCGGGTCCGATACCCCTGCCAGTGGTGCCGATGGCATCGGCGCCGCGTCGTTCCTCTTCCAATCGGTCGAGCAAGACGTGGTACGGCATGATGAGGTGGGCCCGGTCGGAGATGGCGATTTCTCCGGGCAAGCCGTTCTCTTTGACCATCGAGATTTCTTCGATGAGGGCTTCGGGCGAGATGACGACACCGTTGCCGATGACATTGATGGTGCCTTCGTGGCAGATCCCGCAGGGAATAAGGTGGAAAATGAGTTTCCCGTAATCGTTTACGACGGTATGTCCGGCGTTATTCCCGCCGGAAAATCTCACCACTACCGAGGCATCCGCGGCCAGGAAGTCGATTATCTTCCCCTTGCCTTCGTCGCCCCATAACCCACCGAGGACGGCGGTTGTTGGCATTCGGATTTCCCTTTCGCGCACGTATCCGGCCGTGACGCTGAACGTCAGGGCTGAACACCAGCACGCGCGTATTGAGTGTGCTTAACAAACGAATTATATCGCGCCGCGCGGCGATGATTTCGTACCGAATACCGTGCTTCAAACAGCTACGACTGTGTTCGCAAACCCGTTATTGTCTTCCGCGATGCAGTCATGCGACGCGTGGACGAGGTACGGAGCCAATCGGCGGGCGATGCGGTTGCTGGCA
>JAAXHR010000285.1:0-665 GCA_012270805.1 Dehalococcoidia bacterium | reverse complement strand
AGAGAATCTCGTCTTTCCGCTTGGTTCAAAACAGTGGGTGCACCTTAACAGTTGAATATCGATTCCGCATTCTCCGAGAACCGGAGCAAGCCGATTCATGAAGATGGATCAAGCTACTAAGGGCACACGGGGGATGCCTTGGCGCTAGAAGCCGAACAAGGGCGTAGTGAGACTGCGATAAGCCACGGTCAGCCGTCTGGCAGGCTAAGCCGTGGATTCCCGACTGGGGAAACCCGAGGCCGCGCGTTCGCGCGCGGTTTCATCTCTTATGAGAGGGTAAGCGGGGGAACTGAAACATCTAAGTACCCCGAGGAAAGGAAATCAACCGAGACTCCCTTAGTAGCGGCGAGCGAAAAGGGAAGAGCCCAAACCGGGTGAGACTAAACGGCTCAGGAGCTTACGTCTCACGGGTGTTGCAGGGCTTGATCTGGGGGCTACCTGAGGCTTCCGAGGAGTTACAAAGCGCGACGATAGCTGAGCAGCACTGGAAAGTCTGGTCGCAGAGGGTGATAGCCCCGTAGGCGAAATTGTCGTGCCTCCTTAATCGAGTACCTGAGTACGGCGGGACACGTGAAATCCTGTCGGAATCTGGGGGGACCACCCTCCAAGGCTAAGTACTTCTAGCGACCGATAGCGAACCAGTACCGTGAGGGAAAGGTGAAAAG
>JAAXHR010000380.1:3073-4971 GCA_012270805.1 Dehalococcoidia bacterium | reverse complement strand
TACTTCGGGCTCCTAGAAGCCGCCGACTCGTTCTGGAATCCTAAAGCACTAGTCCTCCAAGACACCTTGATCAACGTCGAATCCTCCGATTTCCATCTCACAGATGCCATCACCGACCACGCCGTCTCTCAGATCGACGACGCCATGACCGATGGCGAACCATTCTTCCAATACATCGCCTTCACCGCCCCGCATTGGCCGCTGCACGCTTGGGAAGACGACATCGCCAAGTACGAAGGTAAATACATGCGCGGTTGGGACGAGATCCGCGGCTCCCGTCACGAGCAGCAGAAGTCCCTCGGCATCGTCGACTCCAAATGGCCGATCTCTGCCCGCGACGAGGACGCGCCGCCGTGGACGGACGTGCAGAACAAAGAGTACGAAGACATCCGTATGGCCGTCTACTGCGCCATGATCGAGCAGGTCGACCGCGGTGTCGGACGTGTCATCGATACTCTCAAACGCCACGGGCAGTTCGAGAACACCCTCATCATGTTCCTATCCGACAACGGAGGATGCGCCGAACTGTTCCAAGAGGACGACGATTGGCCCGATCCATCGCAATGGGCGACCGAACCTACCCTCGACGGTCAACCCGTGCGAGTCGGCGATATCCCCGAACTGCGACCCGGTCCCGACACCACGTTCCAAGCCGTCGAACTCCCTTGGGCGAACGTTTCCAACACGCCCTTCCGCTTCTTCAAGCGGTGGATACACGAAGGTGGCATCTCCACTCCTTTCATCGCCCACTGGCCTGAAACCATCACTGAAAGCGCAATCGTCGACAACGTTCCGATGTACATCACCGATATCTCGGCGACGATATACGATGCCATCAGCGCTGTCTACCCGACCGAGTACGCCGGAAACGAGATCACCCCGATAGAAGGAGAGTCGATAATACCGATACTCGAAGGCAAGGATTGGTCACGACAGAAACCAGTCGCCGTCGAGCACGAAGGCAACCGGGGCATCAGAATCGGCGATTGGAAACTCGTAGCTGAGTGGGACGGCCCGTGGGAGCTGTACAACATCCCCGAAGACCGCACCGAGCAACACGACTACGCAGCGTCCGAACCGAAACGCGCCACAGCGATGCTCCGCGAATACGACGCATGGTCCGAACGCGCCGGCGTCCGGCCGTGGCCCGTCCAAGAAGGATTCTTGGCGAAGCGGACCAAAGGCAAGAGGGACCACATATCACAGCACCGTGGCGCCATCGGCGGACGCCGGTTCGGATAGAGTTATTCAGTTCAAAGCGTTGCCGATAAATAGCGCGGCGTTGATCACCAGGGCAGCTAGTACACCAGCTGCTAAGTCGTCGAGCATGATGCCCCATCCGTTAGGCACCGCTTCCAAACGCCGTATGCCCAACGGCTTCAGAACATCGAACACTCGGAACAGCAAAAAAGCGGCCAGCATCGTCCACCATTCGACGGGCACAAGTATCAGGCATGCCGTCAGTTGGCCTGCCACTTCGTCGATAACGACCAAGCTCGGATCAGGATCATCGTCGGTTTTGACGCGTGCAGAAACCGCCACCCCGACGAAGAAGATGGCTGCGATGACCGGGATCAGCAACAGATTGAAGCTGACGTTACCCCACGTCAGCGCGGCGTACACGGCAACGGTGACCGCGCTAGCAAGAGTCGCCTTCGCGAACGGCGTGAGGTATGCCACGCCGAGACCAGTGGCGAGGGCTAGAGACGCGAAATCCAAGAAGCGTTTAGTCATGATTCACCACAGCTAGATATCCAAACTCAGCAACTCAATCTTATGTTGCCGTCGGATAATCATGCCTTGCCTGCAACCGCAACAAATCCGACCATCTTGACTCGCTGCTACGCACGATTCAACCCGCGAACACCGGCAAATCGGAAGTTTATGGAGATGACGGT
>JAAXHR010000380.1:0-2986 GCA_012270805.1 Dehalococcoidia bacterium | reverse complement strand
AAAATCAATTCGGAATCTAGAGCAAGGTCGCACAGCCTGTGGTTGCGCGTAATGCTGCCTCTGACGTTGATCGCGTCCATCGCGCTCCTGGCGTGTGGAGGCGAACGAATTGTCGAGGTGACGGTCCAAACCGAAATCATTCGCACTGTCGAGGTCGAGGTGCCGGTTGAAGTCGAGAAGGAAGTCCCGGTTGAAGTCGTAAAAGAGGTCGAAGTCATCCGAGAAGTCGCCGTTGAGGTCGTAAAAGAGGTCGAGAAAGAAGTCGAGGTGATCAAGGAAGTTGAGGTTGAGAAAGAGGTCGAGGTCCAAGTCGTCGTGACCGCCACCGCGGTCCTGCCGGCGACCGCTACGCCCGTCCCGGCTGCAACCGACGCTCCGCCATCACGGCAAGCCCCTGGAGAACTCGTATGGGCCATCGGCGACAGCCAACGCAACTGGTCCGGGTTCAACGCTGGAAATCTCTGTTGCGCCGCCAAAGCGCTTAGCGTCGTCGAAACTCTCTTCAAGCCCGTTGGCACGAACATCGCAGATAACCTGCTAGCGGAAAGCTTCGAGTTCGATTCGGATCTGACCTACGTCGATGTCAAAGTGCGGCAAGGCGTCGAATTCCACAAGGGATTCGGTTCGCTGACCGCCGAAGACGTTGCATGGTCCGCCAACGACACCAATCCTAATCTCTCCAATGAACTCGGTTCGGGACAAACGAGCGTAACCGACGGCTCAGGAACCTGGGCCGGCTTCTTGGGATCAAACCCCAGCGAAGCCCTTGACGACAGCACGGTCCGCATCCGATGGGAGAACTTCGATCCTCGATGGGACACCTGGTTCTTCGGGCAAGACGGACTAGGCGCTGGCATCGTCAGCAAGAAGGCCTTCGACGAGATGGGCAAGGACTGGAACAACGACAACATCGTTGGCACCGGCCCATTCGAATTCACCAACTGGATCCGCGGCGACCGCACCGAGTACACCGCTTTGTCGTCGCACTGGCGCCAAGCCGCTCAGATCTCGAAGATCACCCGCGTCTCCGTACCAGATGAAAGCGTCCGCATCGTGATGCTCCAAAACGGTGAAGCTGACATCGCCGAGATCGGAACCAGCAACATCCCGACCGTCGAACGATTCGGCATGGTCCGAAACGGCTCAGGAACCGCCCGAATGGTCACTGTAATGTTCGCCGGTAACCTATGGGAGACCAACCACCTGACTACCGGCGACCCACTGGAGATCGTTACATACACGCACGACCTCCCGTGGCTCGGCAACCCGCACAAACCTGACGACGGCAACAACCCTGCCGGCATGGACGACATGGAGCAGGCGCGCTTGGTGCGCACCGCCCTCGCAATGTCGGTCGACCGTCAGCTCATCAACGAAGCCGTCATCGGAGGTGTTGGCTGGCCAGTCGAGATCCCGTACTTCGACATCAACCACCCGGACTGGGACAACGATCGCTGGGGCGTCGGATACGATCCAGCCATGGCCGAGGCGTTGCTCGACCAAGCTGGATTCCCGCGTGGATCCGACGGAACACGCTTCAAGATCGCCATGTTCGCCTGGCCCGTCGGCCACTTCTACGGCGACATCGGCGATGCCATCGCACAGTTCTGGGAAGAAGTCGGCGTAGATGTCGACGTGCTCCACTACGAGTACACTGTCTTCCGTCCGACGCTGGTCGGTCGGTCAGCGACGCAGGCGTGGACAGATACCGGGCCGTTGGAGAACTTCGCGACGACACCTTGGGACTTCCCGCGCGGCATTCAGATGAGTGCTATCGCTCGAGGCGGTAAGAGCCACGGCATCGAGATACCGGAGGCGACCGCGAACTACAAGGCTGTGTCGGCCGAGCCTGACCGTGCGGCTCGAATAGAGCTGAACAAAGGCTTCGCAGACTTCCTAAGGCACTGGGTACCCGGCTTTGGAGTCGTCGCCGCACCCAGTTTAATCGTCTACAACCCGAACTCGATCGGGTCTTGGGACATGGAACCTGGTTTGCGCCAGGCGATTAACTCCCCGGAGAAGATCACGCTCCCGTAGCCGATCTCGAAATCGACCCCGAGATCGACAATACTAGCGCCCCTTGACCTGTATCTTTGAATCAGGTCAAGGGGTAAGCCGATATCCTCCCTCAATCCGTCGCGAACGGCTGAGGGAGGATGTAGCGTTGCCTTGGTTCTCCATAACAGGAGATCGAAAGATCAAAGATGCGTAAGTATTTGGCACGGCGTCTGATCTTCGCAGTTCTGACACTGTGGGGTGTGACGATTCTGGTATTCGGACTCTCAAGGTTGGGACCCGATCCATTGCTCGCCTACGTGCGTGACGACACTTACGGGTTGTCCGCGGACACGGTCGCGGAACTCAAGGCGAAGTGGGGGTTGGACAAACCGGTATACGTCCAGTATTTCGTCTGGCTTGGCAACATCTTGCAAGGCGATATGGGAGAGAGCATCGCCACACAACGATCAGTCTCCCAAACCATCATGGAGGCCTTGCCGAACAGCCTTCAGCTCGCCGCCGTCGCCTGGGTATTGGGCACCGTGCCTGGCGTGATGTTGGGCGTCGTATCGGCCGTGCGTAGAGGCACGAGTATCGATTACGTAGGACGCACCATCGCCCTGATAGGGCAGGCCACACCTGCATTCTGGTTGGCTATTCTATGCATCCTACTATTCGCCGGTTACCTGCAGTGGCTGCCCTCGGCAACCAAGGCACCCGCCACATCACCGCTGATTACACAAGCGCGTCACTTCATCATGCCGGCGTTCGTGTTGGCGTTCGATCCGTGGGCTACATATCTCCGCCTCACTCGATCCTCGATGCTTGAAGTGCTCGATTCGGAATACGTCAAACTCGCACGCGCCAAAGGAGCATCAACGGGTTCCGTAATCATGCGTCACGCCCTGCGCAACGCGCTCATCCAGCCCATCACTGTGTCCGCTCTCGTCCTCGCCGCCTTCATCACCGGCTCGGTATTCGTCGAGAC
>JAAXHR010000150.1 GCA_012270805.1 Dehalococcoidia bacterium | reverse complement strand
TGTATCGGAACGAAGACTACACCGGCGAATCGTGGATCAAGCGGTTCAAGCGATCCGTCACACGCTCCATCAGCCCACAGATTAACACCGCTATCAACCGGCTCATCCCGATCTTCACCGAGCAGATGGCGCACGTCAATGTCGATCCGATCCGCAGCGACGCGACCGAACTCGAACAGTTGTCGACCGAAGAACTACAGGAACATCTCGACAGCTTAGAGGCGGTCGACGCCGAGACTGAGGAGTTACGGACACTCATCCTACACAATCAGGCGATGGGGAACGCTATCTCAAAAATCGTCTATGATCCCGATTCCGAAATGGTCCGTGCGGTGGCGATTAACCCGCTGCGGTTTGCACCGTCGCCCGATATCACACGCTCAGACTTCAGGGGCGGCGGCTACGTCGTGCATACGACCTACCACAACTACATGACCGTCGCCAAGAAATTTCCGGGTGCACAGATCCAGAACAAACAGCGTAACGACAAAGCGTTGATGGGCGGGAATATCCGGGTCGATGAGGTGCAGATGACAGGCGAGATCGCGCGGACGGTCGGGATACCTCAATCCAAAGATTCGACCATGGTGATCGCAATTATTGTGGACGACGAGCCGTATCGAGCAAGCCACGACGATTTCTGGTATCCCAGCTTTAACTATGCGCACTGGCGCAACTTCCTTGATGTGAGGGCGAGCGGGGCACCGACCGATTTCTGGGGATACGGCTATCCGACACTCTTGGAACCGCAGCAGAAAGTGTTGGACGAATTTCTCGCCAGCTATATGTGGATTACGCGCAACCTCGCCACAGGACGGCTGTTGGCGCGGGAGGGTGTGTTGGATCAAGAACAACTTTCCAACTCCAGCGGCGACATCATCAACGTCCGGAATCTCCAGACGAATGAGCCGATTTCTAACGCGGTGCAGTTTGTCCAGAACCCCGAAGCGCCCGTCTCCCTGCTCAACATGATCCAGATGGTGAATGGATTCATCAATCAGCAGGTGCCGTCGCTCTCGTCCGTATTCGCCGGTGAATCGCCCGGTGCATCGACAAGCGGACGAGCGATCAGTTCTCTGCAGACAGCGGTGTTCAACCAACTGTCTGACAACATCAGGGACATGAATGCGTTCCGTGAACGGCGGGCGCGGATTCGGCTCAACTTTGTTCAGCAGTTCGCAAAGAGATCGACAAAACCGAACCGGTGGCGGATGGGCTACGACCTGCCAGAGCTGTCTGAGGAGGCACGGAATCAACCGTTCAGGGTCTCAACGCCCGACAC
>JAAXHR010000108.1:3984-4952 GCA_012270805.1 Dehalococcoidia bacterium | reverse complement strand
GGGGAGGGATTGATTGCGGGCGGTGGGGCGGGTTCAATTTTGTTCCTGCTCCGACTCAGTGGCAGCTTCTTCGGCGGTACGGCCGGTCAGAGCCAGGAAAACGTCGTCAAGGGTCGGTTGGCGGAGGGCCATGTTGCTGACGGGAACGTTCTCGGTGTCGAGTGCACGGACGACTTGGACCATGATCGATGCGCCGTCGTTGACCATGATGGAGGCTATTCTGTCCTCTTCGTTGATGTCGCACTCGTCGTTTTCGGCGAACTTCGTCAGTACAGAAGCAGCGCGTTTCGTGTCTTCGGCATCGCGTACGGTGATCTCGATGAACTCAGAGCCGGCCTGGTGCTTAAGTTCGTCGGCTGTCCCTTGAGCAATGACTTTGCCGAGGTCGATAACGGTGATCTCGTCGGCGAGTTGGTCGGCTTCCTCCAGGTATTGGGTTGTGAGGAGGACCGTGGTACCTTCGCTGACGAGCGTTCGGATAACGTCCCAGAGTTCGAGGCGAGATCGGGGATCGAGGCCTGTCGTGGGTTCGTCGAGGAAGATCATGGGCGGGTTGGCGACGAGGCTTGCAGCGAGGTCCAGGCGGCGTCGCATACCGCCGGAGTAGCCCTTGACGGATCGGTCGGCAGCATCTACGAGGTCGAACTGCTCGAGGAGTTCTTGCGCGCGTTTTTGGACTTCTCGACGCGGCATGTGGTAGAGGCGTCCGGCCATGTGGATGTTCTCTCGGCCGGTCAGGAGGTCGTCAACGGCTGCGCTCTGCCCTGCCAAGCCGATGAATGAGCGCAAGTGACGGGCGTGACGGACGACATCGTAGCCGAGTACGGTGGCAGAGCCGGAGGATGGACGGAGGAGGGTTGTGAGGATGCGTACTAGTGTGGTTTTACCTGCGCCGTTGGGTCCGAGGAGGCCCATGACGGAGCCTTGGCGGACTTGGAGGTCAACGTTTTCGAGTGCGACGACTTTGC
>JAAXHR010000108.1:0-3976 GCA_012270805.1 Dehalococcoidia bacterium | reverse complement strand
GGGGTGAGAAACCTACTACAAAGTTTTCGAGAGCCCAAGATTCGATTCTAACCATTCATAATGGAGTCACGTTCGATTCGGTTTGGAAAGCCTCTTGGAACGGAGGCATGGCTCGGGAGAAGGCCGAGATTGGGCTGTTCATTACTCTTAACCCGCCGACTCGCCCCATGATTCAAGAAGCCGCGACAGCCGGGATTTATACCCCGGAACAGTTTCCAGACCACCATTACCCACGCGTCCAGATTCTCACGGTTGAGGATCTGCTGTCGGGTATTCAAGCTGAAATCCCGCGATACGCGCCTGATCCTGTGCTGCGTCGAGCATCACGCCGTCGGAGATCGCGTGGTTCACAAGGGACGCTGACTTAGCGAGTGTGGGCGTTCGAATTCGCAAGCGGTGCCGGTATATACTTTGAACCGAGGTCGCGCCTGCGCAATCTCAAGTGGCCGGAGGGTGATCGTAGGTTCGCTTTAAGAGGCTACGACCCAATTACGCTTGCTAGGCGACCTCCGGCCAACTCCTCATCCTACTGGACGTCTCCTCTGCCTCCAAGTCATGTGGATGTTGGGGTCTTTAGCCGTCCGTTCCCCGCAAATTGGTAACCCCCTTTGTCCTTCGGACATTTCCCCGTAAACGGGGAAACCTGATGGTTTTGCAATGGTCTCAGATTGAGGTTGGTGGTATTTTCATTCTCCAAAACGGTGTCGTGATGGCGGTTTTTTTGGTGAGTTGTTTCGGATAATTTGAGGGTGAACGCTGTTCTGAAATTGCTTCCGCATTGATGATGGGACGGCAAGCGCACTAAATGCAGGCGAAGCACGATTGCCCCACCCCTCTGGATTCCCGCCTGCGCGGGAATGACGGTGTTGGTGCTCGGGATGACGGTACTTGTCTAGAAAACTGGTGACCACGCTTTGTCGATGATTCAAGAGCGTTTTTCGGCGGTCCGCACGCGGACGACTCGGCGTGTGTATCACGGATGGTGGGTTTCGCTGGCTGGGGCTTTCAACATGGTGTTGAGTTCGGGGCCGACCTATCAGGCTTCGAGTGTGCTTTTCAAGGCGATTGAGGACGAGTTTGGATGGTCGCGGGCGTTGATTTCGGGCGTGGCTTCGTTCGGGCGATTCGGTGGTGCGATGCTGGGCCCGGTTGAGGGTTTTCTTACGGACCGTTTCGGATCCGGAAAGATGGTGCTCGTGGGATTCACTATGGGTGGCACAGGTCTGATCCTGTTCTCGCTGATCCAAGGGGCGTTGCAGTACTACTTCGCGTTTTTCCTGCTGTCGCTAGGGTTCAGCGTGGGAGGGTTCGTGCCTTCGATCACGGCGGTCAATGCTTGGATGGTGAGAAACCGTGCGACGGGGATGTCGATCGTGATCGGTGGTAGCAGCCTTGCGGGGTTGTTGGTGCCGCCGATGGTTTGGAGCATCAATACGTACGGCTGGCGTCCGACGGTGTTCGTGATCGGCATCATCGCGATCGTATTGGGTCCGTTGGTTGCGAGGCTTCTCGGCAAGCGGCCGACTCCAGAGCAGATCGAGGAGCAGACGCGATCGACATCTGAACCCGGACGCCGATCACGTCAGGCGAGGCTTTACGACTTCACACCGAAGGAGGCGTTGCGCACGCCGGCGTTCTGGTCGATCTCGATGACGCATATGCTGGTGAACCTCTCGACCGGGGCGATATCTGGGCACCTGTTTCTGCACCTTACCGATAGCAACGGCGTCAATCTCGACGACGCGACGGCGTCGGGGGTGATGCCGATTCTTGTTGTAACCTCATTCGTGTTCCAGCTTGGGGGCGGGATCATGGGCGATCGGATCAGCAAACGGGTCTTGGTGCCGTTTCTGCTGTTGATCCAAGGGGTGGCGCTGGTGATATTGGCGCTTGCCGACTCATTCATTTTGGCCGCGGTTTTTGCGGTTGTGTGGGGTATCGGATTCGGAGCGCGCACTCCCCTGCTACATGCGATGCGGGGCGAGTACTTCGGGCGGCGGCATTTTGGGACGATCTTGGGTTTGTCGAGCTTTCCGATGTCGGTCGGGATAACGTTGGCACCATTCGTGATGGGTTGGGTTCACGACGTGCAGGACACATATGAGTGGATCTTGTATGTGCTTGCGGGGACTTGCGTTTTGGCGAGCGTGACGATACTGTTTGCGGCGCGACCGATGTCGCCGGGGTTGAAACGCAGGTTCGACGCCCGCACAGCGCGGCGGAAGGGTTTGAACCGCTGAATTTGCTGATTGGTGTGATGGGCTGTGATGGGTGGTATGTGTCATTCCCGTGGATGCGGGAATCTGGGAGCAGAGAGATGGTTTGGTAGTCTAGGTTTGGTTTCTTCGGAAGGAGGTGCGTTGGGTTTTTGATGAGGACGAGAGAAAAATCGCATCGGATACGTGAACGGGGTGTTGCGCATCTGCGGCGGCTTTATTGCGAGTATTATCTGGAGGACGACGCGTTGCTGGGTCGTGTGGTGCGACGAGTTGTGAGGTTTTTCCAGACGGGTAGCCGTTGCAGGATCGCGTGTGTACCGATCGGTTTGATTTTTACGGTGATGCTGATCACTGGCTTCGTAGCGGACGTACTGTTCGCGATCAATGACCGTGTCAGCGATGTGTTCTCGCTTAGCCCCGATCCACACCCATTTTATTCGGGCCCGGAATCGGTTGAGGAAAAGATTGTTTCTGCCGATGTCATCGCGAGAGTGAGGCTCCGCTCGGTTAACAAGACGGTAGAGACTCATAAACCAGATGAAGATGAAAAGAGACGCGTATTGGCGTTGGCGTACGAGTTCGATGTGCTGGAGTATCTCAAGGGGGACGGCAGACCACGGCTCGTAGGAGTGGTGTACGAAGTGAAGTCGTTGTATAACACCACAGTCGGTGCCTGGCTCTTCAGTGAGAACATCCTAGCCAACCGAGACATGCGATGGGATGACCGGGAGGCGATAGTCTTTCTGCGTAGCGACCATCCCAGGCTCCCGAGCAGCAGCAAGCCGGACCGGTACTGGTTGAGGATCGTAGATGACGGTTGGCACATGTACGACCTTGACAGCGTCGAGACCAAACGCTGGCTTCCCGAGGTGTTACGGTCGGCGGCTACCAGCAGTGAGCAACGATTTCTTTTGAGCGAACCGAGCAGAACATTTCCTCACCCTGCGTATTACCCCGAGGACGGATCTTTGTTTGCGTCTGAAGCCAAGGCTCCTTCAATATCGTTGTCGGAACTCAAGAATCTGATATCTGGACTCGAGACTGAAGTGGCGGCTGGAGACGGATCTGAGGCCTATCTGAACTGCGTCTTCCTCAAGTACGAATGGGAAAGACAGGTGCAGGACATGACCGAACGACTCGGGGGTGCATTCCATCACTTTGTCGAGCGTTACGATTTAGGTTCCGGCTTGCCCGCTGGGTCTCACGTTTACTACGCGTTTTATTCTGCGGGGCTGGCGGAAAGATTTGGGGAAGCCGATGCCAGCATACCCGGCACGATATGGATTGACGGGCCAGATGCAGAGTTTTTCGAGGTGAAGTGCCCGCGGCCGGCCACACGTTACGACCGCTAGTGTCTCGAGATTACCAGATATACCACGCCCAACGGCACGAAGAGTACGTGATCTGCGACGCGATTCCCGAGGCGGAGTTGAAACGATACGAGGTCGTGGTCAACGTCACCGCTCCTCCGGGCACGGTGCACGAGGCGTTCTTCGACCCGGTGCTGATGACTGGCGGGGCGCTGGGCGCGGGCGGCAGTAGCGGGGGGTTGGATGATTCGGAGTTTAGCGTCGGGGGGGTTGAAACGGACATTTCGAGTATGGTGTGGGAGTCGCAGAAGGTGAAGATGGAGATGTCGAAATCGGTTGCGCTGGCGGGCAAGCATATCGACTTCATCGAGCTGGACGGCAACGTCGGGCTGCGGCTCGACTTCGACGATGCAGTCGAGACGACGCCGTCGGGCGGCGGCATCCTGC
>JAAXHR010000337.1 GCA_012270805.1 Dehalococcoidia bacterium | reverse complement strand
TCCGAAGTGTTACCTTACAGCCAATAGGCCAACCTTCCCTGATCTTGAATCCCGCGACTGATTTCCGCGCAACCGTAATCACCGGCTTCTGTCCCGAAATGACACGCATGTCGTTCACGGCATTATCCAGTACCTTCTTGTCTCCCACAGCCTCGCCGACGCCCATGTTCAGGGTGACCTTGAGCACCTTGGGGACCTGCATGACGCTACCGTAGCCAAATCGCTCCACGAGAGTTCGTGCTACCTGCTGACGGTACACTTCTCGAAGCCTCGCCATTTCACTCCCATCCTCCAACAGACACACCATTCGCCATCCGGGTTCCGTCAAATGTCCACCACTTCCCCCGTAGACCTGAACGTTCGGACCTTCCGTCCGTCTCCCATCATCTTGACACCAATTCGATCGCCTCGCCCCGTTACTGGATTGAACAGCGCAACGTTCGAAATATGAATTGACGTCTCCTGCTCAATGATACCTCCGGAAGTCCCCTTCTGAGGATTTGGCTTCGTATGGCGTTTCGCGACATTGACGCCCTCTATAACAACCCGATTTCTGCGAACGTCAACTGACAAGACACTACCTCTCTGACCTCTACTCCGCCCTGCAAGGACAATGACTTCATCTCCCTTTCGAATCTTGCGAATGGCCATGGCGCTACAACACCTCCGGTGCAAGCGACACAATCTTCATGAATCGTTCACGCCGCAACTCCCGTGTTACTGGTCCAAATATTCGCGTACCAATCGGTTGCAGCTGATTCGTGAGCAGTACTGCCGCGTTACGGTCGAATCTGATGTGAGACCCGTCGGAGCGCCGTACACCCTTTCTCGTCCGTACTACCACTGCATTGTACATCTCTCCCTTTCGTACCTTTCCCCGGGGAATCGCTTCCTTGACCGTCACCTTCACTACATCTCCAATACCCGCATATCTGCGCTTCGATCCCCCAAGCACCTTGACACACATCAATCGGCGCGCTCCGCTATTGTCCGCCGCATCGAGCAGTGATTGCATTTGTATCATTGTATGACCTCAACCCCACATACGCCTCTGCGGCTGGTACTACTTCGCTCGCGAGACAATATCCCGCACCATCCAGGCCTTCGTCCGAGACATCGGCCGACACTGAACAATGGACACCGCGTCGCCCACGCTGCACTCGTCCCTCTCATCATGCGCATGTATTCGAGTCGAACGCCGAATGTACTTCTTGTACAGAGGATGCTTTACACGTCGTTCCACCAGCACGGTCACGGTCTTGTTCATACTGTTGCTTACCACTCGTCCTACGAGTGGCCGCATTGCCGACCGTTGCCCGCTCGACTTGTCAGGTATATTTGCATCACTCACGTCTTGTTTCGCTCCGTCCAAACCGTCTTCAGCCTGGCAATGTCTCGACGCAACAACTTTACCTGACTTGGCCGTGACAACTGCCCGATTCCCTTTTGCATTCGCAGATTAAATTCCTCGCGTCGCATCTCCAGAAGCTCCTTACGGAGTTCTGCATCAGTCCTGGTTCTCAGATCACCTGCCTTCATCACAACGCCGTCCGAGTCACAAATGTTGTCTGTACCGGCAGTTTCGCAGCCGCAAGACGAAATGCCTCTCTGGCCAACTCTTCGTCAACGCCCTGCATCTCGTACATCATCCGGCCCGGTTGAACGCGCGCGACCCAGTACTCCACGTTCCCCTTGCCCTTTCCCTGGCGAACCTCCAACGGCTTCTTTGTTATGGGCTTGTCGGGAAAGATCCGTATCCAGATCTTCGCTCCTCGTTTCACCTTACGCGTGATTGCGCGCCGGGCGGCTTCTATCTGCCTGGCCGTAACCCTTCCCCGAGTCACTGCCTTCATTCCATACTCGCCAAAACTCACACGGTTGCCGGATGTTGCCAATCCCTTGTTCCGACCCTTTTGTTGTTTACGGTACTTGGTTCTCTTCGGCTGCATCATGGCCAATTCTCCTCCTAGGCAATCGCAACATCGGAGGGCGCTCCCTTGCCTGTCTCACGACGACCAAAGACTTCCCCCTTGAAGATCCAGGTCTTGACTCCTATCGAGCCATAGGTCGTACGTGCTTCCGCGAAGCCGTAATCAATGTCCGCACGCAGCGTGTGTAGTGGAACGCGTCCCTCCCGATACCACTCCGAACGCGCTATCTCCGCTCCATTCAACCGACCGGAGACTCGAACCTTGATCCCTTCCGCTCCGAGCCGCATCGCATTCGTCACGGCTCGACGCATCGCGCGCCGAAACATGATCCTTCGCTCGAGTTGATTTGCGACGCTCTCGGCCACCAAATACGCATCGAGTTCCGGCTTTCTGATTTCTTCGACACTGATATGGACTGGAATACGCATCATCCGCGAAATCTGCAACCGCAAAGCCTCTATGTCTTCTCCCTTCTTTCCAATAACAATTCCCGGTCGTGCGGTATGAATGACTATACGTGCGTTCTTTGCGGGGCGTTCAATATGGATTCGACTGACCGAAGCATGGCTCAATTTCTTGCGAATGAAATCGCGTACGGTGATATCGGTATAGAGATTTTCCGCATATTCACTTCCTTCCGCATACCAAGTCGATGACCAATCCTTCACGATTCCGAGCCGAATCCCGACTGGATGTACTTTCTGGCCCATTCTCATCCCCTCTGGTCGGTCACCGTCAGCGTGATATGACTCGTGCGTTTGGTGATTCTTCCCGCTCTTCCACGGGCTCGGGCACGATAACGACGAAAGGTTGGGCCCTGGTTGACCTGTACCGCACCAACCCGAAGTTCGTCAATGTCGATACCTTCATTGTGTTCAGCATTCGCGATGGCTGACTCAAGCACCTTCTTGAGAACGAATGCCGCCTTGGGTTTACCGAATGCCAGGATCTCAATTGCCCGTTCCACCGGCAACCCTCGTAGTTGGTCCGCCACAAGTCGCGCCTTCTGCGGGGACATGCGCGTACGTCGCAAGGTCGCTGACACCATCATTCGTATGCTTCCGCCGTATTATTGCTTCGCTGCACTACTTCTTCGCTTTCCGGTCGGCGGCATGGCCTCGAAACGTGCGCGTCGGAGCGAACTCGCCGAGCTTGTGTCCGACCATGTTCTCTGTGACGAACACCGGAACGTGCTGCCTGCCGTTGTGAATCGCAATCGTCAGTCCAATCATGTCCGGGATAACCATTGACCGCCGCGACCATGTTCGGATGGGTCGCCGACTGTTCACCGCCCGCGCCGCCTCGACCTTGCGTAGAAGATGGTTGTCGACAAAAGGACCCTTCTTGATCGAACGTGGCACCGTATCCTCCCTACTTCCTTCGATTTCGTCGTCGAACAATCATCGTTGAGGTTCTCTTGTTGCGTCGCGTCTTGTGGCCCTTCGTGGGCACACCCCAAGGCGTGACGGGATGACGACCTCCCGAAGAACGACCTTCTCCACCCCCGTGCGGATGGTCGACCGGGTTCATCGCAACACCTCGCACGGTCGGCCGGCGCCCACGCCAACGCGTTGCACCCGCCTTTCCAAGTGAACGCAACGAATGCTCGTGGTTACTCACCTCGCCGATGGTCGCCCGACACACCACCGGCACCTTGCGTAGTTCACCGGACCGAAGCCGCAATGTCGCGAACTTTCCTTCACGCGCAACCAATTGAACGCTTGCACCTGCGCTCCGGGCTATTTGCGCACCCTTCCCTGGCCGGAGCTCGACGCAGTGTACTGTGCTGCCAACCGGAATATCACTCAACTGGAGGCAATTTCCTGGTCTGATCGGCGCACCGCGACCCGACATCAACTCGTCACCGGCAGCCACACCACGAGGAGCGACGATGTAGCGGCGTTCACCGTCTGCATACAAGATCAATGCGATATGGGCGCTACGATTCGGATCGTACTCAATTCGCTCAACCTTCGCCGAAATACCATCCTTAACCCGCCTGAAATCCACAATTCGATAACGTTGCTTGTGACCGCCGCCTCGGTGCCTGGTAGTAATTCGACCCTTATTGTTGCGACCACCGCTGCGAACCTTCTTGGCGAGCAACGGAGCGTGCGGCTTTCCCTTGTACAACCCTTCCGTCCTTACCTTGACGACAAACCGCCTGCCTGCAGATGTGGGCTTTGTTTGGATAACAGCCATTGGTCCGTGCTCCGTGCCGACTACTCAACAGGACCGACAAAGTCTATATCGTGACCAGGCTTCAGTCGTACATAGGCCTTTCGCCAGTCTGGGCGTCGACCCCGGCTTCTGCCGCGTACCCCCTTGTTCTTTCCCTTCACATTCAAGACCGAGACCGATTCGACCTCGACATTGAACATTTTCTCAACGGCTCGCTTGATTTCGGGTTTGCGGGCATCGGTTCGCACCTTGAAAGCAATCTGATTTGACGCGTCCGCTACTCGCGTGCTCTTTTCGGATATGTGAGGAGAGACAAGGATGCTCATTATTCGTTCGTCGTTCACCGGAATCGCGCCTCAATTTGTTTCGCGGCCTCCACAGTCATCACCACTTTATCGAAGGAAAGCAGACTCACAGGGCTTACTTCCGAAAAACACTGTACAGCCACGCTGTGCAGGTTGCGTGCCGCCCGATTGAGCGTTTCGTCTCTCCCTGCGGTTACGATCAGTACGTTCTTCAGGTCAAATTGCGCAAGGCGCGCCACCATTTCCCTTGTCTTTGGATTCTCCACTGTGAAATCATCCACAACAAGCAGCCTTTCTCGCCGAATCAACTCGGACACAATGGAGCGCATTGCGCCCCGGTACATCTTTCGATTCACCTTTTGATCGAAGCTCCGAGGCTTGGCAGCAAACGCCGCACCACCCCCGCGCCAGATCGGGCTGCGTATGCTACCGGCCCGTGCACGTCCCAACCCCTTCTGACGCCATGGCTTGGCTCCACCGCCTCGAACCTCTGCGCGGGATTTCCGCGACTTGTTTCCGCGACGGCTTCCAGCCATGTACGCTGAGACGACTTGATGCACGAGGGCCTCGTTGTAATCCACCGCAAACGTGTCATCCGCGAGATCTACTGAACCGGCATTTCCCGCACCCGATACGACCTCGACTCGCATCTCGTGCTCCTTCCCCACCTCTAACGTGACTTCACAGCCGGACGCAAAATGATACGCCCACCCTTCGGACCGGGAATCGCACCCTTGATCAATATCGAGTTTCGGGCCTCGTCGACACGCATTATCTCGAGATTCTGCATCGTCCTGCGGACCCCGCCCATATGTCCGGACATCCGCTTGCCCTTGAATACACGCCCCGGTGTCTGATTCTGACCGATTGATCCAGGAGCTCGGTGTGCAAGCGAATTTCCATGCGATGCATCCTGAGTCCGGAAATTATGCCGTTTGACTACACCAGCGTAACCTTTGCCGATACTCGTCCCCGTCGCATCAATCTTCTGACCCACCTTGAATGCCGTCACGTCCAGCGTATGCCCGGGCAGCATCTCATCGCCTTCGTCATCGGCGAGACGAAACTCCCATAGACCATCTCCTGCCTCGACGCCGCTTTTCGCATAGTGCCCCGCTTTCGGCTTGGACACACGACTGGGTTTCACCACACCCGAGGTCAATTGTACGGCGCGATAGCCGTCCTTCTCTTGCGTCTTGCGACAGATTACCCGGTTGGGTATCACGACGACGACGGTTACCGGAACAGATTCACCCACATCGGTAAATACGCGTGTCATACCCGCCTTTCGTCCTACCAACCCAATTGCCATTTCACCTTGACCTGCGTTCAGTTCAGCTTGATTTGCACGTCCACACCGGCAGCGAGATCGAGTTTCATCAGCGCGTCGACCGTCTTGTCGGTTGGATTGACAATATCGAGTATCCGCTTGTGAGTTCTAAGTTCGTACTGGTCACGCGCATCCTTGTTCACGTGCGGGGATACCAGGATCGTGTAGCGCTCCTTTCTGGTCGGCAATGGAATCGGTCCCTTGACCATCGCCCCGGTCCGACGAGCGGTATCGACTATTTCTGCCGCGGATTGATCGATCAGCTTGTGATCGAAAGCCTTCAGCCGAATTCTGATTACTTGGTTTGCCATTGGCATCATTCGATGATTTTGGCGACGACGCCGGCCCCGACCGTGCGCCCACCCTCACGCACCGCAAATCGCAACCCCTCCTCCATCGCTATCGGCGCAATCAACTTCACCCTCATCTGCACGTTGTCTCCAGGCATCACCATCTCCACACCCTCCGGCAACTCAACCTCCCCCGTCACATCCGTCGTGCGAAAATAAAACTGCGGCCGATATCCCTTGAAAAACGGCGTGTGACGACCCCCCTCATCCTTCGACAATACATACACCTCCGCCTCAAACTCCGTGTGCGGCGTGATGCTCCCAGGCTTCGCCAATACCTGTCCCCGCTCTATCTCATCTCGCTTCACACCCCGCAACAATACCCCAATGTTGTCACCCGCAACCCCCTCATCCAACAACTTGCGAAACATCTCAACACCCGTACACGTCGTCTTCGTCGTCTCCTTCACTCCTACTATCTCTACCTCCTCCCCTACCTTCACTACCCCTCGCTCAACTCGTCCCGTCGCTACCGTACCTCGACCAGAGATCGAAAATACATCCTCCACCGGCATCAAAAACGCACCGTCCACCGCACGCTCCGGCTCCGGTATGTACTCGTCCAACGCCTTCACCAACTCAACCACCGAACCCTCTCCCCGCTCCGTCTGCTCCCCCGCCAACGCCTCCAACGCCGAACCCCTGATCACCGGCGTCTCATCCCCAGGAAACTCGTACTTGTCCAACAACTCCCTCACCTCCATCTCCACCAACTCCAACAACTCCTCATCATCCACCATGTCGCACTTGTTCATGTACACCACTATGTACGGAACTCCCACCTGGCGCGCCAACAAAATGTGCTCGCGCGTCTGCGGCATCGGACCATCCGACGCCGATACCACCAGCACCGCACCGTCCATCTGCGCCGCACCGGCGATCATGTTCTTCACGTAGTCCGCGTGACCCGGACAGTCCACGTGCGCGTAGTGACGACCC
>JAAXHR010000441.1 GCA_012270805.1 Dehalococcoidia bacterium | reverse complement strand
GGACTACCCGGGTATCTAATCCGGTTCGCTCCCCACGCTTTAGTCCCTTAGCGTCAGAACTGCCCCAGCAGGCCGCTTTCGCCACTGGTGTTCCTCCCGATATCTACGTATTTCACCACTACACCGGGAATTCCACCTGCCTCTGACAGTCTCTAGTTCAGCAGTTTCTCCCGACGACTCCAAGTTGAGCCTGGAGCTTTCACAGAAGACTTACCAAACCGCCTACGGACCCTTTACGCCCAGTAATTCCGGACAACGCTTGCCACCTACGTGTTACCGCGGCTGCTGGCACGTAGTTAGCCGTGACTTATTCCTCAGGTGACGTCCTCTCTCTTCCCTGAGAAAAGAGGTTTACAACTCGAAAGCCGTCATCCCTCACGCGGCGTCGCGGCATCAGGCTTTCGCCCATTGTGCACGATCCCTTGCTGCTGCCTCCCGGAGGAGTGGGGGCCGTGTCTCAGTCCCCCTCTGTCTGGTCATGCTCTCACACCAGATACCCGTTTTAGGCTTGGTGCGCCGTTACCGCACCAACTACCTGATAGGACGCGGGCCCATCCCCGAGCGATAAATCTTTCTTCCCGCGCCTTGAAACACGGGAATGTATACGGTATTAGCTGCAGTTTCCCGCAGTTATCCCGTTCTCGGGGGCAGGTCACCCACGCGTTACTCAGCCGTCTGCCACTAGGTTTAGCCCCCGAAGGAGCGACCTCGTTCGACTTGCATGCATTAGGCACGCCGCCAGCGTTCATCCTGAGCCAGGATCAAACTCTTATTTGAACTGACGTCTGTTCTTTCCGCTCTTCAGTTGTCAAGATGCTTGCCGAGAAGGAGACCCAGAAGCCCCCTCCGGGTAAGAACCCGTTTCTCGGTAACCGCTTATTGTAAGGCATTCATCGACGCTGTGCAAGGCGTCTCGACACCTGCGGTGAGACGCTACCGAGTTCTTTCAACTTGTGTCACACACTTCGTGCCGAAATGCCCTCTGCTCCACATGAACGTTATCTATTGACGAATTTCGTGAATGTCAGCGCAAATTTAACGATAAGGGTGTAGACTTGCTACGAAAGCATAAGCATTTCCGTACCTAGATCAACGGTTGCGTTACGGAAATGAATCGTCCACGTGAATTCGGCAAATGCCTATCACGTAAGGATGATCTTGTCTGCTTGGAGCACAAAGATAGAGGAGGCAACGTGATGAACAGATCCCTACGGTATATGCGAGACCGAACGCTGATCGCCGTAATGCTCACGCTCGGAGTGGCATTGTCAGCGATTGCGATCGCCTGCGGCGGCGGTGAGACGGTGATCCAGACCGTCGTCGTCGAAAGAGAAGTCCAGGTTCCGGGAGCGCCAGTCGTTCAGACTGTGCTCGTTGAGAAGGCGGTGCCAGGTGAAACTGTGATCCAGACCGTAGTGGTAGAACGGGAGGTCGAGGTCGCTGGTGAAACCGTGATCCAGACCGTCGTTGTCGAGAAAGAGGTCCAGGTCTCTGGCGAAACCGTGGTCCAGACCGTCGTGGTGGAGCGGGAGGTCGAGATCGCCGGTGAAACCGTGGTCCAGACCGTGGTTGTGGAGAAGGAAGTAGAAGTGGAAGTGGTAAAGGAAGTGGAGGTAGTGAAGGAAGTAGAAGTGGAAGTGGTGAAGGAAGTCGAGAAGCAGGTTGAGGTCGAGAAGATAGTTGTTGCGACTCCGACGCCGATCGCGATAGCGATGATGGAAGCTCCTGCGCCACAGAGTGCCGCGGATACCGCTGAGATGGCGGTGCAAAACCGCGTCGGTCTCACGATGACGGGGTTGAACAGCACAGGCGCGCCTGACGGCCCGTGGAGCATCGCCGAGGGCTTCTTCCAGCCCGGCGGCCCCGTCGGATCGAACATCGTTGATCCGGTACTGGCCGAAACTTGGGAGGTCGCAGAAGACCTGAGCAAGATCACGGTCAGGGTCAAGGAAGGCGTCCAGTTCCACCGCGGTTGGGGCGAGTTGACCGCGGATGACCTTGTGTGGAGTTTCAACGACTTAATCACGCCGGAGAGCACACACAACCAGTCTGGTGACTATGCTGCGGTCTTTGAGCCGATGGTGAAGATCGACGACTACACAGTTGAGATTCCGATCAAACAGTTCACGGTGGTATGGAACCAGGCTTACTTCAATACTTTCGCGGGCACTAACGGAACCTTCAGCAAGACTGCGTTCGATGAGAATGGTCGCGAGTGGGCGAACGAGAACATCATCGGAACCGGTCCATACATGCTCAAGGAGTTCATCCCGCAGAACATAGTGCGGTTGGAATCGAACCCCGAACACCACATCCAGCCTGCGTTCATGCCATTCTTGAACGTGAACGAGGTTCCGGAAGAGTCGACGCGCATCGCGATGCTACGGAACGGCCAGGCGGATATTGCCGACGTTTCGCTGAAAGCGATTCGCGGGTTACTAGAAGAAGGCTTCAAGATGTCGGACAGCGGTAAGGCCGCTCAGGAAGGCGTCTTCTTCGCGGGCAACTACTGGGAGCAGTATGACTACAACTGCTCGCAAGGCGCAAGTTCGGTTTCGTGCCCAGACATAACGGTCGGCGAGCCGCAACAAGTGGAAGTGAGCCGCGAAGGTTACCAACCCACGGAGCAGTTCCCTTGGATCGGTGAGTACGGCAACGACGAAAGCATGGAACGAGCCCGTTTGGTCCGCACCGCGATGTCGATTGCGATAGACAAGGAGACGATCAACGATGTGATCGTTGATGGTCTCGGATGGTTGGTACACGTGAACGCCTTCTCGATCAGATCCCCGCAATGGGACGACAAGTGGAACATCGAGTACGACCCCGAAGGGGCAGCGAGGTTGCTCGACGAAGCCGGTTATCCTGTTGCGTCACGCGGAATCCGATTCCAGGTGGACATGTACGTCACTCCACACGTTGGCGGTGCGACAGGTACCGCGGGGGAGATTCAAGCTGCAATTGGTGCCATGTGGGACAGCTTGGGCATCCGGACCAGCTTGGTGAGACACGGTTATCCGGTCTGGCGACCGACAGTCGTGGACCGTTCGCAGAACCAGCCGTTCTTAAGTGCTTGTGGAGGAACGGACGCTCGTGACTCCGTACCGTGGGACTTCCCGAAGGGTGTCGTGTTCACTACATTGTCCAGAGGTGGATTTAGCTGTGCGATGGAGATTCCATTCGTGCTTGAGAACTACCTGAGGACTGCTGGCGAATTGGACAAGGCACAACGAATCGCGAACAACACCGAGTTGCTTGAGTACTACCGCCACTGGCGACTCAACTCGGGGATTGCGGCGATTCCAGAGCCGTTGGTCTGGAACCCGCACTCGATCGAGTCTTGGGAGATGAGAGCGAACGCTGCGGGCACGCACATCGTCTCACTTGACCTGATTAAACCTGCCCAGTAGATATCCATAACAAGGACGTCGTAACGGCCTGCCCACGGATCCGTCACTTGGATCCGTGGGCAGGCCGTTACGCGCTTAACCTTAGTTTTGGAGTGAAGTAGTTACCCGATGAGAAGGTATCTGATACGGCGTTTGCTGGCCTCGGTTGTGACGATAATCGGCGCTACGTTTGTGGTCTTCGCGCTTTCCCGCGTTGCCGGTGATCCGTTGTTGCTCTACGCGCAGCCTGAGGGGTACGGTCGAACGCCGGAACAGATAAGGGCACTCGAGAAGCACCTAGGGCTCGATAAACCGTTCATCGTTCAGTATTTGGTTTGGGTGGGGCATACGCTGCGGGGGGATTTGGGCCAATCGTTGGCTGGGGAGCGTCGTGTTTCGAAGGTGATTCTGGAAAAGGTAGGTGCCACGACACAGCTAGCGATCGCGGGTTGGGCGTTGGCGACGTTTGTCGGGGTGCCAATCGGGATAATCTCGGCAGTCTACCGTGGCACGATGTGGGACTACATTGGAAGGTTTGTAGCGCTGTTCGGACAGGCGATACCGAACTTTTGGCTGGGAATCGTGATGGTCCTGCTGTTTTCGGTTTGGCAGGAGTGGCTGCCGAGTGGATTACGTGGAGAGGGATTTGACATCAAGCACTTCATCATGCCGGCTATTGTTGTTGGCACTAGCTCGATGGCCGGCTATTTGCGAATCACCCGGTCTTCAATGTTGGAGATATTGGATTCAGAGTTCATCAGGTTGGCGCGGGGGAAGGGGGCGAGTCCGACGGCGGTGATTTGGAAACACGCATTGAGGAACTCGCTGATTCAGCCGATCACGTTATCGACGTTACTGTTGGCGGGGCTATTGAATGGAACATTGGTTGCAGAGGCGGTATTCGCTTGGCCGGGTTTGGGTCGCACGATGCTAGAGGCGGTGAATAATAACGACTTTCCTGTTTTAACGGGAGGCGTGCTTGTGTTTGTGATCATCTATGTGGTGTTCAGTTTGATAGCTGATCTGCTTTACATCGTTATCGATCCGCGCATCCGATATACGTAGGTGCAGCTAGTGGCTGAAATTTCCACAAGATATCTCTCGGGGGCTGAAGAATCGGCTTTTGGACTCAGGTCGTTGCTGAGTACCGGCTACGCGTTTGTGCGTCGCTGGCCAATACTGCCGGGCATTGTGCTAGCGGCGTTAGTTCTATCGGCGATTTTTGCCCCTTGGATAGCTCCGCAGGCACCAAACGTCCAAGCACTCCGGGATCGCAATGCGCCTCCAGTTTGGATCGCAGATGAGGAAAGAGAGTTGACCCAGAGCTATCTGCTGGGTGCAGACCAGGTTGGCCGGGACGTGTTGAGTCGGATCATCTATGGGGCTCGGATCTCGTTGGCGGTGGCTGGTGTTGCACTGGTAAGCGGGTTGGTGGTGGGAGTTACGTTAGGTTTGGTCGCAGCTTGGTATGGAGGCGTGACCGATGAGATCATTGCGCGGGCGGTGGACATCTGGCATGCCCTGCCCTTCTTGTTGGTTGCGATTGTGGTGGTGACTTTGTTCGGTGGTAGTTTGACGGTGTTGATGGGGGTTTTGGCTATGGTGTCTTGGGCCGGGTTTGTGAGGAATGTCAGAGCGGATGTGTTGACGTTGCGGGAGCGGGAGTATGTGTTGATGGCGCGGGTTTGCGGTGCTTCGCCGGCGAGGGTGATTGTGCGTCACATATTGCCCGGCGTGGTACCGACCATCATGGTGATTGCGACGCTGGCCGTTGGCGGATTGATATTGACCGAGGCGACGTTGAGTTTCTTGGGAGCAGGGATACCGGCTCCCACGCCATCTTGGGGATTGATGGTCTCGGAAGGTCGGGAGTATCTGACTACGGCGTGGTGGTCTTCTTTCTTCCCTGGGTTGGCGATTTTCTTGGTAGTGATGTCTCTGAACTTTATGGGCGATTGGATACGGGATTTTACGGATCCTCGGTTGCGGCAACAGGCGGATTGAATTCGACTTCATCAGTTCGGGCAGATTCATTAGTATTTGGTTGTGTCGCCAAATAGTTCGATTTGCTTACATGCCCAGCATCCTCATCATCGGCGGAGCCCGATCCGGCAAGAGTAGCCACGCGCTCGCGTTGGGAGAATCGTTGGGCGGCCATCTTGTTTTTATTGCTACCGCGCAACGATTCGACGATGAAATGATTGCACGTATAGATCGACATCAAGCGGAACGCGGTGACGACTGGAGCACTATCGAGACGCAAGTCGAGATCGGCAGTGTCATTCAAAGCCACAACGATGCAGCAGCGACCGTTGTAGTGGATTGCCTGACGCTGTGGTTAAACAACTTGATGCTCTGCGACCATGATTTGGATGTCGCATTTGCTGCGTTGTTTGGTTACGTACGTGATTTTCGGGGCAATTTGATCTTTGTGAGTAACGAACTCGGCATGGGATTGACCCCGAACACACCGTTAGGGCGACGTTTTCGGGACGCGCATGGCCGAATGAACCGTCTCGCGGCCGAAGTATGTGACCAAGTTCTGTTGATGGTGGCCGGAATCCCTCTGACCATCAAAGGTTGACGCGTATACGCCGACACTTTTACCAATATCACGTGATAGTCGCGGCTACTACGATTCCTATGTAAATACCCACTTCTGTGATCTGTTGCGTAGCACCCAAGCAGTCGCCGGTGTAACCTCCGATGCGACGTTGGAAGAAAATTCGAATCCCGACATGGCCCAGGCCTGCTCCGAGGAGAGCGCCAACTGCTATCGGCACAGATTCGAACACTGCCAGCGCGATCAACGCGATCGCTCCCGTCATAGTTGCGACCACAGTGCTGATGCCACTGATTCCGGTCATCGCGCACGAACCTGTACCGTCCTCTCTGGCGTACCGGCTGGTTGCGATCGTGATGACGCTCGAGGTCCTGCTTACTATGTGACCACAGACGATAGCCATCACCGCCATAGATCCTGATAACGACGCCAAAGTCACGACTTTTGTCGCAACCACGATGATGAGAGCCAATGCACCGAAGGAACCGATGCGGCTGTCTTTCATGATTTCGAGTGCACGCGCCCGCGTGTGTCCGCCAGCGATACCATCGAAAGTATCGGCCAAGCCGTCCTCGTGGAATGCACCGGTGCAAAACGCGGTTGCTGCTGTCGATAGAAGTGCCGCGACGATTGGATCCAGCGCCAAGTCGGCGACCCAATACACAAGAGCCCCGATTGCACCAATGATGGCACCGACCAAGGGGTAGTACCGGCCGGCGGCGTTAAATCTTACCGGGGAGTAGTCGATCCTGCGCGGGAGCGGGAATCGAGTGAGAAGGTGGACCGCGGCGAAAAAGACCGCACCTTCGTTTCGAACGAAGCTGATGATCATGATTTTCGTCTCACTCCGGCCGATTGAAATGTTGCCATATCGTTCATGATCGCGGCCGCGGACTGGAGTATCGGCCAAGCCAACATAGCACCGGTGCCTTCGCCTAGACGCATCTTCAGATCAAGCAGAGGCAGTACACCCAACGCATCCAATATCAACGCATGTCCCCGTTCCGCCGACAAGTGAGCAAACACCAGAGCACCATCGATTTCTGGTCGATTCGTCAATGCAGCAACAGCCGCAGAGGTTGCAATGAATCCGTCCACAACAACTATCCTTCTCGAATCGGCCGCTGCAATCATCGCTCCGACCATCATCGCGATCTCAAAACCGGCATATTCTGCTAATGCTGACCGCCAATCCAGTTTCGCGGTGGTCCGAGCACTCGCGCGTCGAAGAACCGACAATTTACGCGCGATACCAGCGTCGTCCAATCCAGTTCCCCTTCCCACCAGATCTTCGAGAGCCAAACCGAGTATTTTGTGCACGATCAATGTTGCAGCTGACGTGTTTGCGATCCCCATCTCACCGATACAGATAGCATCGCATTGCGTTTCCAATGCCAATTCTGTGCCGTGAGCTAACGCCGTTTGCAGCTGTTCATCAGTCATTGCCGGCTCCTGCGAAAAGTCGGCGGTGCCAGACGCGACGCGGCGATTGATGAGGTCATGGTGATCGATCGGTGCGCCAATGACACCAGCATCGACAACGCGCATCATGATGCCTAACGTTTCGGCGATCACATTCGACGCTGCGCCACCGTTTAAGAAGTTCAACACCATCTGTTGTGTCACAGTTTGAGGGTAGGCTGATACTCCTTGCTCCGCGATACCGTGATCGGCGGCGAAAACGATGAGTTCGCAACGCTCCATGACTGGACGTAAGGTGCCTTGCAACCGGCAAATCTGCGCGGCAAGTTCTTCCAGCCTACCCAGCGAAGCGATTGGCTTGGTCTTGCTGTCGATCGCTAGATTAAGCGCGGTTTCGAATTCTGCGGAAGTGCGTGGCATGTATGACCGTGGAATCTGGTCGCCGTACTAAGCATAACTAAGGACTAGACGGTCCGATGCTTCGTCCTTGTTGCTTCATACCTCTCGATAGATAGAAGGGTCCGAGTAACGTTTCAAAACTTCGCGTTCAAAATCACCAACGAACCCCGTTGAAGAGCGTTAGACTATACGCCAAGTTTTCGTCGCTATGTTGTTGCCGGAGGCTGAAGCCATGACACTCATGAAGACCAATACTGACGTTGCCTTAATCGCCCATCTGTTGAGGCGGGCGGGCTTCGGAGCAACGCCGGATGAGTTGGATGCTGCGTTGGATGCTGGGTACGATGCGACGCTTGAGGGATTATTGAATCCGGTGGAAGACGTCGAACTGCCGATGGATCTGATCCGTCGTTATTTCGTGGACCAGTCAGATCTGCGGAACCAGCAAGCGTGCGCGGCACTATGGATGTATCAGTTAGTCCATACCCAGGCGCCTTTGCGAGAGAAGATGTGCCTGTTCTGGCACCGGGTGTTTGCGACCGGGGCAAGCAAGTTGATCCAAGGGCGTGTCGTAGTCAATCAGATCGACATGTTCCGGAAGTACGGGATGGGGCGGTTCGACGAGCTGTTGTTGCAGCTTTCCAAAGACCCGGCGATGATGATGTGGCTGGACAACCAGGACAACCACGCGCACTCGATCAACGAGAACTATGGTCGGGAAATACTTGAGCTGTTCGCAATGGGTGTCGGGAACTATACGGAGGATGACATCAAGGAATGTGCGCGTGCGTTCACAGGCTGGCGAGTTGTGAATCCGGACTATATGTCAATCAAGATGCGGAACAACACGGCGCGTCCTTACGGTTACATATCGTGGCAGTTCGAGTATGACGATGAGGATCACGATCACGGCGAGAAGACGTTGCTTGGTGAAACGGGTGATTGGAACGGCGATGATGCGGTGGACATCATCTGTCGAAACGAGGCGACGCCGCGATTCATTGCCCGCCACCTCTATCACTTCTTCGTAGCGGATGAGCCGGGAGTCCCACAGTGGCCACACGTTGAGCCTAAAGACCCCGAAGCGATTCAGGCAATGGTCGACTCGTATTTCGAGTCGGGATACAACATCACGGAGATGTTGCGGACACTGTTCACGTCGGATTTCTTCAGGGATGAGGCCGCGCGGTACGCTCGGATCAAGAGCCCCGCTGAGATGGTAGTCGGGACTTTGAGATTGGCCGGCGGACTTGAGGTGCCGTCCCACGATGCTTACACGGCCGCGGCGACATGCGCAAACATGGGGCAGGCGCTTTTGAACCCGCCGAGCGTCGAGGGATGGCAAGGCGGCGAGGAGTGGATCAACACAGGTTCATATGTTCAGAGAGTCAACTTTGCGAGTGCGACGCTAGACGATCCGAACAAACCGGGGGTCCGTTCGATCATCGATCGTGTCGAGACATCGGTCGGCGGCGGCAGTTTGACGCCTGAGGAGTTGGTCGACTGCTGCTTGGAGATTCT
>JAAXHR010000189.1 GCA_012270805.1 Dehalococcoidia bacterium | reverse complement strand
GTGAAGGGATATTCATACTGGAACATTACCGGTAAAGGTCAACAGGAAGGCGTCGAGGTCTTCACGGGTCGAGGCGGACACCTCTCTCACCGAGTGGCGTTGCCCAAGACGATGATCATGACCGTAGTGCCTGACGGGATGAAGGATGCGGTTATCGATAGCATCATCGGCGCCGCAAAATCTGGAGACGAAGGCGCGATCGGAGACGGCAAGATCTTCATCTCCAAGATCGAAGATGCCGTGAGAGTTCGCACAGGTGAAACTGGCGACGTGACCGTCGTGTGACGATCTTCTGACTATCCAGCGGGATACAGGTGCACACAGCCGGTGCCACTGCGAAGGTGGTGCCGGCTGTTTGATTCATATCCAACATCACCCGCCCCTTTCGGTCAAGAAAGGGGCGCGAGGGTGGAGAGCAAGGTATATCCAGTGCGGCACCCCTCACTCCCGCCCATGTAAAATCAACAACATGGCACAGGAGCGTAGCTCAGTTGGCTAGAGCGTTGGTCTCCAAAACCAAAGGTCGCGGGTTCGAATCCTGCCGCTCCTGCCACAACTCCTCTGATCTAGAAATGAGTGAGCCAAACATCTGGTATTGCCGGGATGCTGAAATTGGTAGACAGGCTACGTTGAGGGCGTAGTGCTCGAAAGAGCGTGTGGGTTCGAGTCCCACTCTCGGCACCAACCACCGTCGGAGATTTCCGACGAGACAGATGGCGGAAATATACTCGTTACTTCAGGGGCGACGTAGCCAAGTGGCCTAAGGCGGGGGTTTGCAAAACCTCTATTCGGCGGTTCGAATCCGCCCGTCGCCTCCAATCTCCCTCACGACGTTCACAAATCGAACGTGACTCCTGTGAGTTCTTCGGAATGTTCCCAAAGGCGTTTCGCGGTTTCCTCATCGTGCGAGTCTGGTGATGACGAAACAACTACCGGGAAACCACTTCGCTCGTGCGGTTTATCCGGTCCGTAGTATTGACCACCTTGCGCGTCTGGGTCGGTTGCTGCCCTGAGAATCGGCAGCGCTCCCATTTGGGCACTCTGGACAAATAAGAACGCAATGGGTTTGAGCAACGTGCCGATGAAGCCCATGCCTTGTGCGAGATTGGTGCGGGCAACTCCAGGGTGGGCTGCCATCGAAGCGATGTTTTCGATTCGGGCTTGTTCCAGGCGCCTGTGCATCTCGTAAGTGAACAGCAGGTTGGCGAGCTTTGATCGATAGTAAGCACGCCACCGCTTGTAGTTGGAGCGGCTCAAAAGCAATTCGTTAAAGTCAATGTCGCCGCTGCGATGGCCGACGCTGCTGACGTTTACGACACGCGACGACTGAGCGGCGGAGATGGCTGGCATCAACTTGGCGGTTAGAGCGAAGTGGCCAAGGTGATTGGTCCCGAATTGAGATTCGAAGCCGTCTTTGGTAGTGCGGTATGGCGTCGCCATGATGCCGGCGTTATTGATCAGCAAGTCGAGGTTTTCGTATTCCTTTGTGAAACTCTCCGCGAATGCGTCGATCGAAGCCAAATCCGCCAAATCGAGGGGCATCAATCTGGTCTGGGCAGATGGCGCAGATTCTTTGATTCGTCCTAGAGCCGATTCGCCGCGTGAAGCTGAACGGCAGGCGATGATGGTGGTCGCACCATGTCGGGCCAGTTCAATAGCGGTTTCGAATCCCACACCACTGTTACCGCCTGTGATGATTGCGGTTTTGCCCGTTAAATCGGAGATGTCGGATGCGGTCCAGTGTTCTGAGTTCTGCAATGATTTCTTGTCCGTTTCTAGGTTGGGATGGTTTCATTCAGCTATTCGCAAACGATGCTAAATTGTCTGGGCGGAAACTCGTCCAGTGCGTGACAGATCGCCATTGTCCATGTAAACTTTGCGAGTACCGCACGGAAAACCTATGGGATAGCGTATTTCTGCGCTTGAATCGTAACCAATTCCTGTGCGAAAGACGAATCATAATCAGAACTTGAGGTGTTGAAATGCGGAACGCGATACATAGTGCCTTTTCGGCGCGCAGGTCGTGGATTGCGGCTGGATTGACGGTCCTTGCAGCAGTGATGGTGCTCGCCGTCGCCTGCGGAGAGGCAGAAACCGTCGTCCAAACCGTCGTAGTCGAAAAATCGGTGCCCGGTGAGACCGTCATCCAAACTGTCGTCGTTGAGAAGGCCGTCGAGGTGAAGGGCGAAACGATCGTTCAGACTGTCGTTGTGGAGAAAGAGGTAGCAGTTGAGAAAGAAATCGTCCGAGAAGTCGAGGTCGAAAAAGAGGTGCAAGTGGTCGTAACAGCCACGCCCGAACCAGCGGTGGTGATGGAGGAGCCTACCTTCCACGGTAACTTGCGGTTAGGCGAAATCCTTGTCGACCCGCCCGTCTTCTTGCCTAGCAAGCAAGGTACCGGCAACATGCAGCTGCTCATCTTCTGGGGCTTCTTTGAGCCTCTGATGTGGGCCCAGCACTCCGCGCCCCCGAAGCTCAACCTCGATGCCCCAACATATACGGAAGGCATCGCAGAGTCTTGGGAAGTCGCAGATGATACGAGCGCGGTAACCTTCAAAATCCGCGACGGGGTCAAATTCCACACGGACTGGAATGGTAATGACTGGGGCGAAGTCTCGGCGCACGACGTTCAGTGGAGTTTCGACGACGCGCTGCGCGAAGGCAGCATAAACCAACGGGCGCAGGGCGTTCAACGGTTTGTCAGCGGGTTCGAGGCGGTGGACGACAGCACAGTACGGATGAACATCAAGGACAACAGTCTCGATCCGCGTTGGTACCACATCATCTCCAATACGACGCTGGGAGCACCAGTCATTGTGCCGAAACGTCTATACGACGAGATGGGTGAAGATGCCGCCAACTTGACGCCAGTTGGAACCGGAACGTTCCGCATCACCGAATGGGTCACCGACAGTAACGTCAGAGCCGAACCGGTTGAGGGACACTACCGCCAGCAGCCAAGCGTAGCCTCGTACGAAGTCATCCTGATGCCGGAGCCGCTCGCGCGAATCGCTGCACTCCAGACAGGCTTGATCCACGTCGCACGCGTACCGTTGAAGCTTATCAAGAACACCGTCAACAACATTGATGGCGCGAGGCCCCAGGTTGTCGGTCCGCCGATCAACCAAGTCGTGATGTTTGCCGGCAATTTCTGGGCGGAGACCGACCAGAACGGTGAAAACATCTATCGCACTCGAGAAGGTTTCTTGCCCGACGATGATCACCCGTGGATCGGCGATCCTGACGATTCGGCATCGATGGAACGCGCAAACAAAGTGCGACGCGCCCTAAGGCTCGGCATCGATCGCCAGACGATCGTCGACGAGATTCAGTCGGGCGTCGGTAGTCCATTGACGAATGCCATTAACGCGTTCCCCGGAGACCCGCACTGGCGCGACGAATTTGACGTGCCGTACGACCCAGATCAGGCAAAAGCATTGCTCGCGGAAGCCGGGTATCCTAACTGCTTCCCGTTCAAGTACCACGTCGCCCCGGGCAAGGAGTGGGACGCTGAAGTCGGTGGAGCGGTTGCTCAATTCTGGCGCGAACTTGGTTGCGAGGTCACGGTTGATGCTACGGATTACGGTGCAGCTCGACCGCGATTGGTCAATCGGCAGAAGCAGATCCCTTGGATGATCCAGGCCGGCACCAATGCTCCGCCTGACGCGTTCTTTGGTTCTGTCTATCGACCGTCCGGCGGATTCAACTACGGCATCGAGTTGCCGGATGACATCACCGCAATATCGGTTCGCAACCTCGACTTGGCATCGACCACGTTTGAGGAACGCGTCGCGAACACGGTCGAGTGGTGGTCATACGTCAACCAATGGAACTTGGTGGCATCAGTCAGCACCTTGCCGACATCGGTAGTTCTGCGACCCGAGATCACCGAATACAGTCCGTACATGAACACCGGACCCGAGTTTGTGGCGCCCGAAACGGTCGTCATGAGCGGCGAATGACGTAACAGATACGTTATTGAACGCATCACTCGGTTAGCAAGTGGAGACGGCGTTGCCTAGATAGAATCTGGGCACGCCGTCTTCTGTCATCATCGTTTCCGCACCAGAACTGTTGAGTTCGTGAATTGAAAAAGCTGCTGATCCGCAGATTGTTAGCGGCCATCATCGTACTTTTTCTAGCCAGCGTCCTTGTTTTTGCGCTGTCTAGAATGAGCGGCGATCCTCGTCACCTCTTTTTGAGCGAGTACACAACCGACGAGCAATGGGAACAGTGGGGACGCGATTTCGGATTGGACAAGCCATACTATGAGCAGTACTTCCGATGGCTGTCTGGGGCCGTGCTTTTGGACTTTGACATCTCGGTGAAGGAACAAATCCCGGCGACTACGGTAGTTATTCGTAAGATTCCGAACACGTTGCAACTGGCTGCCGGTGCCTATGTCTTCGCTCTGTTGGTGGGGATTCCGCTGGGAATCTTTTCGTCGATATTCCGAGGAACATTTTTGGACCTGTTCGCCCGAGGATTTGCTTTGCTTGGACAGGCAATGCCGGGGTTCTGGCTTGGCATAATGCTCATTCTCGTTTTTGCCGTGCGCATTGAATGGCTGCCCGCAGGCGGAAAAGACGACCTGCGAAGCCTGATCCTTCCATCGATAACGCTTGGATGGTTCGCTGCTGCTGCGTTGTTAAGGCTTACCCGTTCCTCGATGCTAGAGATACTTGACAGCGAGTTCGTGAAACTGGCGCGCGCGAAAGGCGCATCGCAGATGACAGTGATCATCAAACACGCTTTCAGGAACGCCATCATTGTGCCGCTGACGTTCGCAGGAGTATTTCTATCCGCGTTGCTGACTGGTGCAGTTGTCACTGAGACGGTGTTCGGATGGCCGGGGCTTGGCAGACTGGCTCTGCAGTCGGTCTTCGGAACCGACTTCCCAGTCATCAGCGCCATCGTGATGTTTGCCACAGCCGGGTATTTGGCTATGAACTTGTTGGTTGACATCCTTTATGGGGTGCTTGACCCGCGCATCAGGCAGAGTTGAAGTGGCATCGGACGCGCAGACAACATTGGATACGGTGAACGCTCCCCGCGTTGTTCGTGAAGGCGGGACACCGTTGCGGGTTGCTTGGCGCGTATTGCGCCGTTACCCGATATTGCCGGCTTTCATCGTCGCCGTGTTGATAATCGCCGCAGTGTTCGCACCGTGGTTGGCACGACACGATCCATTAGTCGGTAAATTGAGGGATCAAGATCGCCCGCCCATCTGGCAGGAATCGTCGCCGATCAGCGGAAAGGAGCCCTTGTGGGAATACCCGCTAGGCACCGATCCCCTGGGCAGAGACATGCTGAGCCGGATCATCTGGGGCGCTCGCTATTCGATGCTGATCGCTTCCGTAGTTCTGATATCCGGTGCCGTCGGTGGGACGATACTAGGGTTGATCGCAGGTTACTTCGGAGGAATCTACGACGAGATTTTGATGCGGATGGTAGATCTCACGCTCGGAGTGCCATTCATCCTCGTAGCGCTGGCCACCGTCGTCGTTTTCGGTTCGAGCATGCTATTGATAATCGCGCTTCTCATATTGTTCAGTTGGAGCGGTTTCGCGCGCCAAGTCAGGGCAGAAACGCTGCGCCTCAAAGCATCGGACTATGTGGCATTAGCGGTCGTAGCGGGAGCATCGGCCAGACGCATCATCTCCAAGCACGTGCTGCCCGGCGTCGTCAACACGGTGCTCGTCATCGCAAGCCTAAACATCGGGCAGTTGATTCTCACAGAGGCGACTTTAAGCTTCTTGGGAGTCGGAATCCCGAAACCGCGCCCGGCGTGGGGTTCAATGGTCGCCGAGGGACGAGACTACATCGACACTTCATATTGGATGGCATTGTTCCCCGGACTGGCGATCTTCGCCGTCGTGTTCGCAATGAACTTCCTCGGCGACTGGATACGGGACCGGTTGGACCCGCGGCTGCGGCAGCTGTAGGTTGCGAACCTCCATTTTGATCATTCAACAATTTCGAGATGGTTGCGACACAGGCGGTTGGCGATAGTGTAATGGCGAGTGGCACGTTTCCAACAATGAGTTGGTACGGTGACGAGTATGCCGATTCCGTTGATCAATCTAGTAAAGCTCCTGGTGATTCAAAAGCGGAATCGGTGAGCCCCGGACAGGATCCGGGTCTATGTCGATTAAATGCTGCACGGGTCCACCACTCAGGGCACAAACCGGCAAGGATGGCTGGACACGTAATCGGTTGGTGTCCTTTCGAACTGATGTGGATGCGACACGAAGCTCAACTCAATGAGTTTGACGAAAGAGGAGGCGCAGAGGAGTTTGGCACTCGCGGGATTTATTCGGACGGACCAACCTTGACTGGTCGAGCGACTGGTTGGGAGCTATATAGACCAGTGCCGTACGGCGCGAGGGTGAATGGTTACGGTTACACCGAACTTATATCGGGCGAACGATTTTACGCTCATCATGAGGTGTGGAGTGACGAAGCCGTAGTGGATCCGTGTGGATAACATGATCGGGCGGCAGCAACGCAACAGATTCTGAACTTAGTATGAGAACAACTGTCTGTGTCGTCGCGATTTCGATTACAGCAGTCATTGCGGGTTTCGCCTGTATTTCTTGGGAGACTGGCAGTGAAGGCGAATTCGGATTTGGCAAAGAGGAACTTGACGCGGTGAACGAACAGACTAGATGGTATTCCTGGCCGCTACAGCCTGACGAAAGACCGCCGAGGATAGCAGTTGTAAATGAAGACGCGACTATAGAGATCGAAGGCACTCTGCGCAATCACAACTGGACTAAGGCCGGCGGCGGTCGCGACCGTACGCGCCCCATAGGTTGGCCTAATCCCGGATTCGCCCGTCGCGATGCTGATACGTTGAAGTTCTATACGTCAGCATCGCCGGGTACTGTCATGATCAACATGTTCTCCAAAGTTGGCCCGGAGACCGGCGCCCCGATCGTCAGTGGAACGGGAAACGGCCCCTTTGGTGCTGACTTCTATCTGGAATGCCATCCCGCGATATCTGATTGCGGTGATTTAGGAGACGGTTTCGTTGCAATTCACATCGCGCCACGGATACTCAGTGAAACTGAATATATGACGGTTTTCGCGGTGTGGCCGGTTTCCCCGAGCGACGACGATCCTTTGCCAGGCCAGGTGTATGCCAACTGGCAGTTTTTCTTCGACAATCGCCGATAGGCAATACAGCCGTCTATCGATCCTATGCGAACCAGTTTGGCACGCGCTTCACAAACCCTGCGACGTGAAATATCGGTGAGCCGCGTCCTAACTCGCGTATTGTGTCTGCCATCAACGGTGAACTCGCATAGGAGGCTCTATGCGCTTTCGCGAACCGATCAGGCGCACATTGGTGACCGCGATCGTCGCAGCTTTCGCACTCAGTTGCGTAGTTCAAAGCGAATCCGAACGCGAAACGCCGACGCCACAGCCTTCAGGAAACACTGCCATGTCTACATTCGACCCCTCGGAAACCGGGTTCGGGCCGCCCGGACCTTCCCCACCTCCAACGCCGCCTGAGCTGTACATCATCAACGAAAGTCGCACCAAAGAATTCAAAGCAAGGTTAGTGCAAAGCGATTGGATCGTGATCGAAAGGGAGGAATGGGACCCTGAGATGAAAATCGATTGGTCACAGGTCGCTTCGCGGGGCGACGCCAAAATCTTGGAATTCCGTACTGAGGTTCCGCCACAGCTGTCGCTGGTCGGGATCTACTTCGATGTCGACTCCGACACTGGAAGAGCTGTCAAGGAGCCCGGAGTCTTGGAGTTGGACTCAGAGATTCAGCTTCAGTGCCTTGGGCAGGGCGTCGGATGTTTCGAGTTCGACGGAACTTATTCGAGTCGGGCGGCGTTACCAGAAGTGCCAGCGGAAGTTGAATATATCGTCGTCTTCGCACAGTGGATAACATACCCGCTCGAACCCTGGAAGAAGCCGACCGTTGAAGGCAACTGGAAGATCTACTTCAAGAATGATGATGCGCAGAACGGTCCCGCCGGCATCATCCACTCCACCCTCGGTTTTCTAAAACGCGCCCTGCAACAGCACTGAGCTTCCGCACTATTTCAGAATCGCGATGCTCGGGAGACGTAGCGATGGCGTGTTCCAACACTCGGTGAACGCCAGAAGGGAACGGAGCTTGCAGCTTTCCAATTGCTGGTATGGCCGCACGGACCAGCTGTTTAGCGCGTTCAGAGTTCTGCTTCAGCACTTCGAGAACCAAGGCGGCCGAGACATCCTCATGCTGCGTGTGCCAGCAGTCGTAGTCGGTGACCATCGCGACGGTTGCGTATGCGATCTCTGCTTCGCGTGCCAACTTGGCTTCCGGCATGTTCGTCATCCCGATAACGTCGCAACCCCAAGTTCGATAAAGATTAGATTCGGCGCGGGTCGAGAATTGCGGACCATTCATGACTAGGTAAGTGCCACCGCGCACGATGTCGATGCCGGCGTCGGTCGCGGCCGATTGCACCGCGTCGCACATCGTGTTGCACACCGGATCGGCCATGCTGACGTGTACAGTGAAGCCATGTTCGAAAAACGTACCCACACGATTGTTCGTGCGATCAATGTACTGATCCACCAGCACCAAAGT
>JAAXHR010000469.1 GCA_012270805.1 Dehalococcoidia bacterium | reverse complement strand
CTCTCTTCGGGACTAGGAATCCGACACGCATCTCTCTTTCCAAACCATCGGTATCGGTTTCGAGCGACAGTTCGATAAACAAAATCCCGAAGACCGGGGGGAACGAGGCGCAGCAAACTCAAGAACCACCATGCCCGTCCCAAATGTCGATATACCTCTAGAAACGCATCGGATTCTTTGTAAATTCCCCGCTTGTCCAAATAGAACATCGACCACTCTTGAGGTGCCTCGGAGAGTGGTGGTAACATCTGCTTGGCGGTTTCGCCTTGAATTGGTGCGAACCTGAAGATCCCTTTGGTGTCAATCTTCAGGATTAGATCCACAAATCGGTTACACATCCCGCACACACCGTCAAAGAAGATGATAGGTTGGTCCTGTGCGACATAGCCCCTTGTTTTGTCTGGCTCTGAAATCATGATAGCAGTGGGTTAGGATTCAGCAAAGATGTCTTCGACCGCCGCTTCCGGCTCCGGAAATGGGCTTTCCTCGGAAAATTTGACTGCATCCTCAATCGCTGCGAGGATTTCAGCGTCCATTTTCTGCCACGCTTCTTCCGTCAGAAGACCGTGCTCCATCAGGCTTGTGGTAAAGCGGTTGATTGGGTCTCGCTGCCGCCACTCTTCGATTTCTTCCTTCGGACGTGGGTCCTCTTGCCCCGGCCTTTCGGTATGTCCGCGCCAACGGTAGGTCTTGCATTCGATGAGGGTGGGACCTTGACCCGCACGCGCACGGTTGACTGCGGCTTCGGCAGCTTCGTAGACAGCCATCACATCGTTGCCATCGACGACCACTCCCGGAATGCCGTAGCCTGCCGCACGGGCTGCCACGTCGCTAAGGGCTAAGGTGTCTGCTGCGATGGTGCCGGCGGAATAGAGGTTATTCTCACAGACGTAGAGCATCGGTAGCTTCCACGTCGCGGCGATGTTGATTGACTCGTGGAAGGGACCTGCATTTGAGGCACCGTCTCCGAAGAAGGATACGGCGACACGCCCCTTGCCTTCTAGCTGGGCAGCTAGACCTGCGCCGGTTACAATGGGAATGCCACCAGCGACAATGCCGTTGGCTCCCAACATTCCGATGCTAAAGTCAGCGATGTGCATCGATCCGCCTTTGCCTTTACAGTAACCGGTCTGTCGTCCGTAAAGTTCAGCCATCATCCGATTCAGATCAGCGCCCTTGGCGAGACAATGCCCGTGACCGCGGTGGGTACTGATGATCTGGTCATCTGCATTCAACGCCGAGCACACCCCTACGGCGACCGCTTCTTCACCGATGTAGCAGTGCACAACGCCGTAGATGGCACCCGCCTGATAGTCATCTGATGCCCGTTCCTCGAAGCGACGGATGGTCTGCATCGAGCGGAGCATCTCAAGTTGTTTCTCTGTTGTGAGCGTCATGTCTATTTCCTCCCCAAACTGTATCTATCGCCTCAAGTTTCAGCTTTTGCTTGTCGAAATAGCACCGTGCGGGCTAGCACAAGGACGGCAATTACGAGCGTAACGACAGGACCCAACCAAGCACCTTCTTTTGGTACGGTCAATATAAAAATATAAATGAATCCAAGCAGATACCACAGCCTATCTAGCCTTCCCTGGACCAACCGAGCGGCAAGGTACGCACAAGCAAGTGTAGTAAACGCAATCCATATCCATGAGAATAGGGGCGGTGTATAGCCGTAGAAGGGAACGCCTATCAAGGCAGCTCCCGTCCAACCCTTCGGAAATAGGTCGAAGGCGTGGTGGACAGCGAAACCGATACTAACGCCCATCGCAAATGTGTACAATCCCAAGCCAATCCTTAATGCGAGCAACACCACTATGACCGGAATGAGCGGACTGTGCGTGATAATGGAGCGATGGAGTAGCAAGTTGGTCCGTTGGTCGATATCTGGCATGACTATGCCGGAGTGAAGTCCCACCACAACAAATACTGGGGCTACTAGAGTAATTAAGAATCTGCCCATCGTCTCCATGTCAGTCCTCCTATTATGCGGGTCTATCGCCCTTCTGTACTGGTGCGGTTCGGCTATCGACGCCGGGCAACATTTTTGCTGGATCGCGGGTCACAATCACGTCAATGATGGTCGGTATATCGCGTGCAGCGATGCCTTCGGCGAACGCTGCCCCCAGTTTAGATGGCTCTGATACGCGAATACCGTGGCAGCCGAGTTCACGCGCCACGTTTGCATAATGGGTCTCGCTTAAATCGCTCGATTGATAGCGTCCACCGTACAGACTGTGTTGAAGGGCTTTGACATAACCGGAGGCGGCGTTGTTCACGATGGCGAGGGTGAAACCGAGTTTCAAGCGTCGAGCCGTTTCAAGTTCTCCAAGCATCATGTTGAATCCGGCATCGCCGGTAAGCCCAACCACCGGTGAATTTGGTGCTGCGAGTTGTGCACCGATAGTTCCCGGCAGACCGTAACCGATGGAGGCAAACCCCCGATTTGCGATGTAGGAACGTCCCGCGCGGGTTGAATCGTAGAGCAGGCCGGTCCAATGGGCGGCAAATCCACCATCAACGACAAGAATCCCATCGTCGGGCATGATGCCTTGTAGTTCGCGGACCAATCGTGCCATGTGAATCGGACGCTCCTCAGAGGCGTAGCGGGGTTCTGCCTCTACCCGCCAAGCGGCCGTCCGTTCTGCTACCTCTGCTAAGTAAGATTCGTGTCGTGCTTGTAAGGTTTCGGTATCGTCAGCGAGGCTGGCGTGAAGATCGAGGAGTCCCTCGGCAGCATCCCCCCAGAGCGCAACTTCTGTGGGTGTTGTGCGTCCAATCTCCTCCGCCACGATATCGAGATGGATAAACGGGACACCTCGCGGCATCAGGGCGTAGCGTTTGGTGGCGATCTCGCCCATTTTGCAACCGACTGCGAGGATGCAATCGGAGGTTTCGATCAGGTCGTTGGCAATCCGTGACCAGCGACCGAATAAACCTACACTCAGCGGATGTGTACAAGGAATAGCCCCCTTCCCACTCAATGTCTGGGCAACTGGAACACTGAAATCTTCGGCGAACTTGAGCAGTGGTTCATAAGCACCTGAGAGATGGATACCACCGCCCGCAAGTATGATTGGTCGCTTGGAACGTCGGAACTGCGCTGCGGCGCGGACAACGGCTTCGCGCCCCGGACGGGGACGCTGGGCTGGGATACAGATGGTTTCTGGATCGACGTAGAACTCGTCGCTTGGGTAGTCAAATTCTCCGTGTGCCACGTCTTCAGGGACATCCAGAACGACGGGTCCTGGTCGCCCGGAGGTGGCGATGGCATAAGCACGTCGCACCAGTTCGGGGATGCGAAGTCCATCTTCGATCCGAATCAATACTTTGACCGATGGGGCAAGGATCTCGGACTGGCGCGCCTCCTGCGTCATGTTTTTCCAAGAATGCGCGCGGTTGCTGTTGCCGACGATAACGACGAGGGGCACCCCTGCATTCAACGACTCGACAAGCCCGGTCACTAGGTTTGTGGCCCCCGGACCGAGTGTGGCATCGCAGATACCGGGTTGACCGGTAACCCGTGCCCATGCGTCA
>JAAXHR010000087.1 GCA_012270805.1 Dehalococcoidia bacterium | reverse complement strand
CCTATGCCTCCGCTGTTGAAGACTGCTATGGCGTATTCGGGTATGAGGGGGAAGACGGCTAGGCCGAGAAGGTTTGTGGTGATGAGCATGGCGATTAGCCATGGAAGTGGTTGGGAGCGGCCGATATTGCGGAGTCCGATTCTGAGGGTCCAGATGTACGGGTGGTGGTAGTTGCCGACGTGTGAGTCGTGGTCAGGCGTCGGAACGTTGAGGATGAGATATGCGCCAGTGAAGTAGAGGATGGCGATAAAGACGAATGACCAATCAGCGCCGACGAGTGCGATGATGATGCCGACGGTTACAGGGCCGATGAGTTCTCCGAGGTTGTGCGAGAAGGCGAGGATGGCGTTTGCGCGTGTCGCCATGCGGGGTTGGACGATGTCTTGGAGGAATGTGACGAACGAGGGCCATGCGAAGGCAATTGCGAGGCCTGTCAACAGTGTTAGGACCGCTTGATGCCATGGTCGCATAGTTCCGGTGCCGATGAGGATGGCTTGGACGATTGCTAGGACGCCGATGAACGCCCTCATGGCGGCGACGAGGGCTCGATGGTCTACATGATTGCCAATATATGCGGCGATGGCGGGACTGAGAAAGTAAGGGACTGCTCGGAACGCAGCGACAGTTCCGACCCATAGGCTGGATTGAGTGAGGTCGTAGGCGACCCAAGACTGTGCTGCGACGCGGGCTAGAACTCCGATGTCTACAACAGCTTCAGACGCAACGATCCAGTTGAAGCCGCGGCCGAAGAGTTGGTGAAAGACGCCAGTTCGGTGCCTGTTTACACTGCTCAGAGCCGAACGGGAGGAGGATTGTACCGGTTCGTGCAATGCTTGAAAGCGCGATGAAGTGTTAGTCGGTAGTCCGTGTCTGGTTTATATGGAATCACACGAATGATTAAAGATTGCAACAATTCGTGTTTGGGATTCACTGATTTCTGTTACGGTTTGCGAACGATGTAGGGTTCGATGCCGTCTTCGTCGATGGTCACGCCGATGCCAGGGCGATCTGGGAGGAGGAATTCTCCGTCTTTGAGTTGCCATCCCGAGTCAGATGCGTCTTGTAGGAGATTCGATAGACCGCCTTGGAATTCTTGGAGGAGTTCGGGCGAGGAAACGGCGGCACATTGCAGCGTGGCAGCTTGGAAGATGGAGATGCCATTGCCCATATGTGGAGTCACTGGAATGTTGGCGGCGTATGCGAGGTCGCGTTGTCGGATGAAGTCGCTGACGCTGGTGCGCCCAATGTCTGGCTGGTAGATGTCGAAAACTGGTTCGGGAGTTAACCAATCGCTGAGTTGGTAGGTTGTGCGGAAGTGTTCGCCTATCGCGATCGGTGTGCCGTCAGCTTGGTGTAGAACGCGGTGCCCGGCAAGGTCTTCGGGTTGGAGGGGACACTCGTAAAAGCGGAGCTTGCGTTCGCCGAATTCGAGTTTGGCGTATATTGCGTCGTCGAGGGTGCACATCCAGAGAGTGTCGACCATCCATTGCTCGATGTTGGGTGCGCCTTGGGTTAGGGCGTCGAGTTCATGTAGCGCGGCTTGGATATCGCCGGATTGGAAGATTTTGGCTCCGCGGATGCCTTGATCGGCGAGAGATTTGGCTTGAGTGACGCGCTCGTCGAGTGTGGCGCGTCGAAGGCCGGACAGGTAGACGGGGATGTTGGTTCGGCAGAAGGGATCTAGGAGCGTTGCTACGGGAACATCGTTACGTTTTCCGATGGCGTCCCAAACGGCGATGTCAAGCGCGGCTAGGGCGTCCATCCAGTAGCCAGAGTTGATGCCTCGGCCGCGTTGGGAGTCGTAGACGAAGTCCCAGAGCTCGGTTGGGTTGGCGAACTCGCGGTTGGTGACCATATCGGCGATGGCGGCGTCGATCATGACGCAGACTATTTCAGGTGCGATGGGAGTATTGGATTCGCCCCAGCCGATGTGGTCGTCGGCAAGTTTGACGCGGACCAGTGGTGTCTCAACCATAGTGGCGTAGACGGTCTGCCACCCGGGCTTGAACTCGTAGCGAGCAAGGTCGGGTGTCGCGGACAGTTCCTCGTTCTGGCGACGGTATTGTTCCCAGTATCCGGGCGTATCGGGGAATGCGAGGTGCGCCGTGCGGGTCTCAACGATGGTGAAGGATAGGTCAGGTGAAGTCATCGTGTCGGCAAATGGCTAGTGAGGAGTTGTTTGATGACGGTCAGAGATCTATCGTCGAGGTTTCCTTTTTCGTTGGCGATGTGGAGTTGCGCTAGTGCTAATGCGGCGTATGCGCGTGAAGTGTCGGGATTAACATCGGAAGTGATTTCGAGGTGTTTGCGGATGGTTTCTAGGTCGCCACGGACGTATGGTCCAGAGATGGCGTCGGGGAGACCGTCGTCGGCGATGGCTTCGATGGTTGATTTGAGTATTGGGGCGAGCAACTTAAGGGCTCGGCTGCGGTCGATGCCTGCATGTTGCCAAAGTTCGGCTGAGATGCCGACTAGCCCTGCGAGGAGTCCACACGCGAGGACAGCGGACGCGTGATAGGCGGCGTGGGCGGTTTCGCCTTGGATGGTGAATGTGTTGCTGTCGTGTGCGTCGGCGAAGGATTGGAGCCACGTTGTGAGGGCTTCGCCATCACAGTCGATGGCGTAGGAGATGTTGGAGAGGCGATCAGGGTTGGCGTAACCGGGAAACGTCTGGAGAGGATGGAATCCTGCTACGGAAGCACCTGCCTTTGCGGCCGATTTGAGCGCGGACAGGGTGAGTGCGCCAGAGCAATGGACGACGTGATGATGGGGTTGCCATGAGATGCTGTCGCAGACGGGTTTAATTGCGGCGTCGCTGGTAGTTATGAAGACTAAGTCGGCGAGTTCTGCAACATTGGCTGCTTCGTCGACGATCGTAATGTTTGGCAATCGTTGTTTTAGCCACGCGCGGTGTTCAGTGCGGCGTGAAGAAGCAGCTACGATTTTCCCGTCTGGGTAGGTGGCGGATGCGAAAGAAGAACCGACGCGTCCAGCGCCGATGATACCGATTTTGGGATTGTGTATTGCCATCGATTGCGGGACAGATTCGAGTCCGATGGGGGTCGCGGGGAAGGCGATTTTCTGCGATAATTAGGTGAATCAAGTATCGCATTAGATTTGAATCGCTTCGGTCATACTCGATTTGTCAGGCGTTCAAGGGCGTCTTCGGATTTGGGCGCGCGGAACGAGTTGAGGCGCAGGGACGGTGAAAACGTGGGTGTGCGATCAGGCTACCAGCATAGGAGGCTCTAACGATATGGAGCTACCCATAGGAATGCAAACCCTGCCACCTGCGTACGGATACGATGATGTGGCGATTGTGCCGGGCGATGAGACGATCAACCCGGACATGACGGATGTTTCGACGAGTTTCGACGGTTTCGACATCGACATCCCGTTCATGGCCTCGGCGATGGACAGTGTGGTTGACCCGAATTTCGCGGTGAAAATGTCAGATGCCGGCGGAGTTGCGGTCTTGAACATGGATGGGTTGCATACACGGTACGAGGATACGGAGGAGATCTATAGGGACATCGCTTCGGCGCCGAAGGAAGAAGCGACGGGACTTCTGCAGAAGCTTTACTCGAGACCGGTTGACCCCCGACTGGTTGGGCAACGGGTCGTTGAGATCAAAGAGGGTGGAGGCAAGGCGGCGGTATCGTTTGTGCCGCAGACGGCGAAACGACATGCGCCACTGGCGGCAGATGCGGGTGCTGACATGATCCTCGTGCAGGGCACGGTGATAACCAAGCGCCATCGGTCGAAGAACAGCCCGATCGGGTTGAGGTTATCGGATTTGGTGAAAGATGTGGGGGTCCCGGTGGTAGTTGGGAACACGGTGACATATTCGGTAACGAAGGAGTTGGCAGAGGAAGGTGTGCATGGGATTTTGGTTGGTGTGGGGCCTGGTTCGGCGTGTACCAGCAGGGAGGTTTTGGGGATTGGGGTACCGCAGGTGTCGGCAACGATGGAGTGTGTGGCGGCACGGGATGCCTATTACGAGGAGACGGGTCGCTACGTTTCGATCGTGACGGACGGCGGGTTGCGGACCGGTGGCGACGTGTGTAAATCGGTCGCTTGTGGTGCCGATGCGGTAATGATTGGGAGTCCGTTTGCGAAGACTGAAGAGGCGCCGGCGAAGGGGATGCATTGGGGAATGGCAACGTGGCACGATTCTCTGCCACGGGGGACACGGATCGATCTTGGCGTGAAGTACACCCTCGACGAGTTGCTTTTCGGGCCGTCGTCGACATCTGACGGAACGTTGAACTTGGTCGGGGCGTTGCAAGTGTGCATGGGATATGTCGGTGCTGAGACGATTCGAGAGATGCACGGAGCGCGTATGGTTTATGCGCCGGCGATTAAGACAGAGGGCAAGATCTACCAGATGTCAGGTGCGTAGATCGGGCGGTTGGCAAAGCACGGATCGGAAAAGTTGGGGGATCATTCGCGATGGAGTTGCCGAACGCGGTTGGGATGCCGTCGCCGCTAGAGGGCATCAAGGTTCTGGACTGTTCCCAGATCTTGGCGGGCCCTTACTGTTCCATGTTGCTGGCGGACATGGGAGCGGACGTCGTGAAGATCGAGAAACCGGGCGGGGGCGACGATACTCGGCGGATGGGGCCACCGTTTTTGGAGGGTGAATCGGCGGCGTTTCTGGCGATGAACCGGAACAAGCGGAGCATCGTGCTGAATTTCAAGGATGCAGATGGTGTGGCGGCGATGCGTCGTTTGCTTGTCGATGCTGATGTGATTATCGAGAACTATCGTGCGGGAGTGATGGATCGATTGGGTCTAGATTACGAAGCGGTTCGCGAGTTGAATCCGGGGATCATCTACTGTTCGATATCGGGGTTTGGTAGGACCGGCCCGTATGCGGAACGGGCTGGATTTGATTTGATTGCGCAAGGGATGAGTGGGGTGATGAGTTTCACGGGCATCCCGGGTTCGCCGCCGGTGAAAGTGGGTGTTCCGATGGCGGACCTAAACGCAGGGCTATATTCGGCGTATGGAATTTTGTCGGCTTATATCCACCGGTTGAAGACGGGAGAGGGTCAGTATCTGGAAGTGAGCATCATGGAGGCTGCGCTGGCGTATACGGTATGGGAGTCGGCGAGTTACTTTGCTACTGGCAACGTTCCGCCACCGCTGGGTTCGGCGCATCGATTGTCGGCGCCGTATCAGGCGTTGCGCACTGCGGACGGGCACATTACCATTGGCGCCCCGAATCAATCGAATTGGGAGCGATTATGCCAAGCGATCGACAGAGAGGATCTGCTTGAGGTTGAGAAGTATTCGGACAATGCTGGTCGCTTGATCAACCGTGAATCTTTGGAAAGGGATTTGGAGGAGACGTTCGGGACGCGGTCGACTAAGGAGTGGTGCGAGATTTTGGATGCTGCAGGTGTGCCAGCGGGACCGATCTACAACATGGAGCAGGTATGGGATGACGAGCAGGTTCAGGCGCGTGAGATGGATGTTACTTTGGAGCATCCGAAGGTTGGGACAACCAGGAACATCGGATTAGCTGCGAAGCTGTATGGGTCGCCGGGAAAGATACACAGTCCGTCCCCACTGATGGGTCAGCACACGCGCGAGGTCTTGGCAGAATCTGGATTCAGTGAAGCCGAGATCGAAGAGTTGATCGCGTCCGGAGCTGCCGAAGCGGTTTGACGGCTGGAACGTTTACTCGCTGATTGTCCGGATGTAATTGACGAGGTGCCAGATCTCGTCTGATGTGAGATTGCCTAGTTGGGCGACCATGGATGTTCCCTCGATGCCGTCGGCGATGAAGCTGTATAGCTCGTTGTCGGTGTGTAGCGGGACGTGGATTGCGAGATCGGCTGGTACCGGGTTGAGAGCTAAGCCGGCGGTGCCGTCACCGCGGCCTTGATCGCCGTGGCAGGTGGCGCAGGTGGTGGCGTAGTGCGCGCCTCCGATTTCCACTGAATCTTGAGTCAGGGGAAACGGATTGCCCTTGCCTTCGGTAGGCAGGCCGATGCCGAGGGTGAAAGCATTGAGGATAACGATTGTCCCAATCGCGACGATGAAGATCGCAATGCCGTGAGGAAGTCCGAAAGTGAGGCGGATGGGTTTAAGGCTTAGGATTGTCGCGGTGAGATATCCGATACCAGCGACGGCGATTAGGGTGCCGAACGCGATCATGGCAGATCTGGCGGATGGTCGGATGAGATCAGATGCGAAGCTTGGTGATGCGGCAGAGAACCGAGTGGAGAGGTGGGAATCGAAGGCATCGGATCGGATAACGGTCACGTCGAGTTGATACGCCCCTGCGACTCCGATGGTTACGTTGTCGAGTCGCCACTCACCTGGAGCAGGGCTTGTGAGCGGCGTAAAGAGTTCGCCGAAGTCATCATCGAGGAATTTGAGGCGAGCGCGAACTTCGTCGGCGTCAGGGAACGGATCACCGTGGGGATCTTCGATGTTGACGGTGAGGTCGTTGATGCCAGTATTGCCCGGATCTAGTTTGATCTGGATGTTGGCGCCGTCAATGGTCTCAGAGTGGGTGATGTGGTCGACTGTGCCGATGCCTTCGCGCTCGGCGTATTGTCGTGCAGGTTCGAGACTGGCGAGTCCAGCAGTCGCGAGAAGGACCATGAATGCTACAGCGAGTTCGATAGTCATGAAGTGCCGAAGCGACGGATTGGGCGCAATGCCCGACCTTTTGGATCTGGCGACTGAGCGGTTGTTACGGATCGCCAAGCCGATGAGGATTGCGAGCAGGAGGATTTTGGCCCCGAGCACGCGTCCGTAGGGAGTGTTTAACGCTTCGGGGATTGTGACCTGCATCAGAGACGAGACAATGCCGGAGGCGACGAGGGTGGTTGTAGCAAAGATGGCGAGCGGGCCAAATCGGGATGCGAATTGAAGGAGCGTGGTCCGAGACAACGAGTCGTTGGAACGTATGGCATATACGGATGCGACCAGCAGGTAGGCGACTCCGCCGACCCAGGTTATAGCGGCGGCGATGTGGACGAGGTCGGTTGCAATCGCGAACCACCGGATGTCGGTTGGTGTCGCGGCGTTGTGGCTGGTAAGGGAGATTAGAAGGAGGTATATGCCGCCGAGCGCGATGGCGGCGATTCCGAACAGGGTTTCAGCGGTTAGAGGCAGATCTTCAAGTTCGACGGGGCCGAGAGTTTTTCGTTTTTGCTGGTGGGATTTAAGGGCGGCGAATGTGGCTAGCGCTGCGAGTATGCCAGCGGTAAATCGCCAAGACCAGAAGCGGCCCCAGTCACTCTGGGCTACGACGTTGATGAGTTGGCTTGGGCTTATGGAGAAGAGTGTGACATCGAAAGCGATGATGGTTTGGAGAATGAGTTGGGCAACCTGTGCGAGCGTGACGATGATGATTGCGATCAGGGCGATCGAAGCGAATCGGTTGCTGGTGTTGAGTGCAAATAAGAGCGATTGATGTATGTCTTCGGCGCGGGCGACGCGTGTGACGATGAGGAATTCGAAAAGAAGCCCCCCGGCGAATACGGCGATGCCGATGTAGATGATCCAGCGGATGATCGGGTCGAACGGGGATTGGATCAGCGGTTGTGCTTCGATCGCTATCTGGGAGCCGGCACCGAGTGGTTCACCGACCGAGAAGAGGAACGATCCGGTTACTTTGTGACCATCGACGGAGGAGACGTTTCGCCATACGACGGTGTAGGTACCGTTGTCGAGTTGGGTTAGCGGCACCCACATTGCGGTGGGTTCGGTGGGATCGAAGGCTGTTCCGCCATCGGTCACGTCGGCGCCACGAGCGTCTAGAACGGCGATGGAACTGAACGCGGTTTCGATGGGTTCGGTGAACCAGACGATGACGCGTTCGGGCGGAGATTCGAGTTCTTCGGATGGTTTGGGCGAAGATTCGAGTTGGTTCGCGTGGGCTGAGATGGGAACAGATTGCAGGGAGGCATAGACGGCTATGACGGCTGCGGCGGCGATTGCCGAGACGCGGAAAGACGGCGATCTAAGCCAGCTTGACATGGCGTGAAGGATACGCCCCGTCATTCAGATTTTTCGGCCCGCCGGCGAAGACGTCTTTCACGTTGCGCTCTGCGGCGTTTGTTTCCGCTGGACCAAGCCAAGAAGCTAGTCAAAACGACGAATGAGACGATGGCGATCACAGTGCCGATCTCGTCCCAGTAGCCTACGGAACCATGCAGCAGGATTGTAGTCATAAAGTTTCGTCGTCGATGAGAGCCGAATCAGTTGCGCCTTTTGGCAATCACGATCGCGAAGACACTGAACCCGGTTGCGATAGCTCCGAACACGATGCCGATGATGCCGATAATCATGCCGGTGGAGGCGGTGGAATCGAGGTTGTTTTCCAACTCCTCGATCCCGTCTATGGCACCTTGTGTCGCGTTCTGTAACTCTCGATTACTTTCCAATACTACTGGGAACTGTATGGCGTCGGATGCGATGACGGTGTCGAAAGTGTCGGGTCCGGAGTCGAAGGTTTCGTCGATCGGATTCCCTTCTATAGAGCCGAAGAAGCGCATACGGTAGTCGCCTGGCGCGGTGGGGATGAACTCGGCGACGTAGTGTCCAGGGTCTTGGTATACCTCGATCAACGGCATAGCCCTAGATACGGTTGTCGACAAATGGGTTACTTCGACTTGGAGAGTAGAAGCGAGGCCAGATACTCGATTCGTCGAAATCGACATCTCCGCGGTGACGCTCGGAGTTTCGTTATCCATCATCGCCGTCATGTCAGAGGACATCGACGACAGAGGCCCGCTCATGACGACAGCGTTCAGCTTGTCGTGATTCATCCAAGAGACCGTGTTGCCAACGCTGACTTCGAGCTTGGCAGGCATGAGTTGGCCATCCATGATCATGAAGGATTGATCTTCGCCGTTAGGGGATTCTTCAGTTGAGACGGCGATGATGCCCTCTTGGTTTCCGGGATGGATGTGGAATGGGATCTCGATGCCGCTCAGTTCTTCGGTGACCTCGAATTTGAAGTTCTCCATTTGTCCGATTCCCGGTGATATGAAAACGGCTCCGTGCGTGATGACATCAACCGTGCTGTCGGGTTTCATGTCGCCCATGGCTTCATGATCGTCTTCCTTCGATTCCATTTGGTAGCCTTCCATGGGATCGTTGGTAGCTTTGGTAACGACTAACGACACGCCGTTCAATTGCCCCTCATAGGCAGGTTCTCGGAGGAAGCCGACGACTAGGTTGTAGTCACCGACTTCTCGGCCTTCGTGAGCTGAAGCAGGTGATGCGAGAGTTGCGGCAAGAATACCGATCGCCGCGATCATGAGAATCGCGAATGTTTGTAATCGGGTGAAAAGCTGACGTGTTTGGTTCATGCTCTTCCTCGGCATCCGGTACGCATGTGAGGATACGGCTCGGCCACTGGCGCGGTTTAGTTGGCTCGGAATGGAGCCGCCGATTCTTGAAATCGTCGATCTGCCAGTAGTATCAGGCTCGAGCGTAGTCGGGGCGGTATGCGGTCTGCAGTGTGCGGAGGTCGAAGCCTTCAGGTTGCTCGCCGACAGCAAAGTCGTAAAGCGCGGCTTTGAAGATGCCTTCAAGTGCTTGGACAGTTGCGATGGCGAGACCTGCTAATAGGACACCGACGATGACACCGGCTGGCGGGTAGATAAGGAACAGCAATATGGCCGGAACAACGGCTACGACGATGGCGAGGATGTAAACGATGAAGAAGCCAAAGGATGCGGTGATCTGGCGCCCCCATGTCTGCCGGATGATGCTGGCTGATCGCTTGATGGAGGAAATAGGGCCTTCGTTTTCGGAAACCATAACCGGGATCACGAAGAAGGTCATGAATTCCCACACGCCTTCGATCATGCTGTAGATCATCTGGACGAAGAAGTTGTCGGTCTGGGACCTCAGGACTCGGAACAGTGTGCCGACAATGGCGGAGATGACGGACCAGAGAAAGATGTGGTGGATGTGCTTGGTGGCGTGGGTTAGGCCAGACATCACGTTGGGGTCGCCGCCACGCAGTCTTTCGAGCGCAGCCGAGACGAGAGCGGCGTTGAAGAACGTGGTAATGAAGTAGCCGATGAGGATCATCACCAGAAAGGCGATCAGGTTTCCAGTTTCGGCGACGCCGGCGGCCAGTCCAGCGAACCCCAGAATAAGAAGCCCGAATCCGGAGAGGACGGGGAAGAGAATGAGTTCACGGTCCTTCATAAGGACGTTCCAACTCATCTTCATCAGTTCGAAGGTGTGACCGATAGTCGCGAACATTAGCCTGATCTGCTCCTAGTCGTCCGGGATGAGCCACCCGTTGGGTATTGGGGACAAGTACATTGGAAATGGTACTATAAGCGGTTTAACGAACTTGGAGAGGAAATGGGAAGCGATCCGTACGGGAGATACCTGGTCGCCGCAGTTGCAGCGGCGGATGTGGCGAGCGGAGTCTTGATGTCCCGTTTTAATGCTGGCGTTCAGAAGCTGTCGAGTTGGGAAAAGTCGCCGGGAGCATTGGTTACCGAGGCGGACATAGAGTCGGATCAGGTAATCGCGAAGGCATTGAAAGCGTCGGGTTGTGGCGGCGTGATCATATCGGAGGAGAGCAACGTCGATTTGGGAGGTGGCGGAATCGATCCAGACTGCAAGATCGAGTGGTTGGTCGATCCTTTGTGCGGAACCGTTCCGTTCAGCACGGGAATGAATCATTGGGGTATCAACATAGCGATGCGTGCTAATGGCGAATTGACTGTCGGCGCGCTTGCTACGCCAACCTGTGGGATCGTGTTGACGTCTGAGGTTGGTTCCGGTGTGAAACTGAATGGTGAAAGACTGGGCGTAGCGGAGTCGGATCGGAACTTGGGTGAGGTCGTGGTTGGTTTGGAGATTGATGGACAGGATGTCTGGAGGTCGTTGTTGAATTCAGGTGGACTGGACTGGTTGACGCGTGTGCTTCAGGCGAACAGTTTCGCGTCGGCGGCATATCCGTTGATGCTAGTTGCCACTGGTCGGATGTCCGCGGTTGTGTTTTACCGGATCGATCCGATGCACGTTGCAGCTGGTTCGTTGGCAGTGACTATGCTGGGTGGTTGCGCAACTGACGGCAATGGCGATGTGATCGATTGGTCGCGCGACGATGAATTGCCGATGGTTGTCGTCGGCTGGCCGAAGGTACACGATCAATTGATTGAGGTGATCGGGCAGTCAGGCTAGTCTTCGATGAGATGGGCAGCAGTGCGAGAAAGCGTAGTTTCGGTGCATCCAGGAAATGGCGCAGTGCTGAAGACGGCGTTTCCCAACATGATCATGGTGGCGACTCCGCCGTTCGCGTTGGCTTGCGCGATGGAGTTTTTGACCCGCTCGTCCATCAGCAACCCACTAGTCTCAGCAAAATCTAATGCCAGAGAGATCAATTCTTCGAATGTGATAGTTGAGTCACTTTGGATGGCGTTCTCGATTGTAGTGAGTGCTTCATCGGCTGCTTGGTTGATCCGCGAGTGGCGTTCGTGGTCCGCGAGGATTTCACTGGTGTGGATTTTTCCGAAGTATCGCCAGTACACAGGCGTTGGCGGCATGTTGATCGTTGTCGCAGCCAATGGATGACCGACTGTGGTTTTAACGAGGCAACCACCGTTGAACTGCGAACAGACGTCTCCGAGACCGGTGAGGTTTCTAACCTCGGCGATGTGTGCGATCATGGCGAGTTCGTCGCGGGATTTACCAAGGTCGAGCAGGTCGGCGGCGGCGATTAAAGCGGCAAATGTTGCGGCGCCGCTCAATCCGAAACCGCTGGAAAGCGGAAGGTTTGAATCGATATCGACGTTGAAGTCGGTTTCAACCAAGTCTCGAAGCGCGCTGGAGACGGTTGGAAAATCGATTGGTTCATCGTTGAAGGTGACTTGCGTCGAGTCGGAGGTCGCGTGCGCAAGTTTGACTTTTACGCCATCGCTGACAGTAAATCCCCATCCGAGCGAATGCATCTTTGCAGGGTCGTCGTGGGCGATGATTTTGAAGAGTCCGGAGATATTCCCGGGCGCGAACGCCTTAGCAACGTCGCGCGTTGATGAATCTGCCGCCATCGAATCCCCGTGAGTCAAGAGCGTAACCGGATCGCGGAAGGTTAGGCGGTGAATACTATCCCACGTAGGGCGTTGGCTTCGTCACTCGCCATGAAGGCGACGATCTCTGCCACGTCTCCGGGGTTAGTCAGCGACGCGACGGCTTGTTCGACCTGCTCGACCGGTTGTTCGGTAATAGCACCGGTCGATCGTAGCTGAGCGACCTTAAGCGGCGTATCGACAGAACCCGGCGCGAAGTCGTTGACGCGGATGCCTCGGGCTTCGAGGTATTGCTGCATGACCATCGTGAAACCGTGCACTCCGCCTTTGCTGGCTCCATAGGCGTAGGACGACGATCCGCCTTTGACGCCGGCTCCGGATGCAGTGAGGATGATGGTTCCGCGATGAGGACCGGGTTTTTTGAGCATCTCGATCACGACGTATTTGGCCATCAAGTAGGTGCCACGCAGGTTGATGTCGAGGACGGTGTCCCAGGTCCTTTCGGGGAAGTCGTAGAGTGGGATCGAAGCACCTTGCAGAACGCCGGCGAAGTGGCACAACACATCGATGTCGCCGAGCCATGCCTTGGCGGCGATCACGGTGCCGGATACATTTGCTTCGTCACGGACGTCGACGCTCCAGAATCGGCAGTTGCCGCCGTTGTCATTGATCTCAATGGCAGTGTCGTTGCCATCTTCATTGTTGTTGTCAAAGATTGCGACCTGTGCACCAAGTTCGGCGAGGCGAATTGCGGAGGCACGGCCGATGCCAGTTGCGCCACCGGTAACGATGCATCTCTTGTCTGACAGGTCTGCGGGCATTTTCTGACTCCTAGATGACTCTTACCGATTCTAGTCGCCTGCGATCAGTCCCAAACCACCCCGGCGATTTTCGCGGCCTCCCGAATGCCGGCCGCGGCGGCAGGTATCTTTTCGTCGGGATAGTGTTCTACAGTGACGACGATGTCGGGAGCCACCTCTTGTAGTCTCCTCAACAACGTAACGTTGTCGAGCATGGCGTTAGGTGCTCCGATGACCTCTTCCTCGAAGTGGGGCAACAACGCGTCGACGATGGTGAAATCTTTGGCGTCGCAGCCGACTATCTCTGGGCTCATCAGGTCGATGCACTCGTTGATCAGCGATGTCGTGTCGTAGGCGATATCTAGAGAGCCAACAAGATTGACTGGATCCATGTTGTAACCGAGAGCGGGCATATCAACGGCGTCGAAGAAATCTCGAACGCGTTGCGGAGTGTAAAGCGGACACACGACGCCCGATTCGACTACGAGTTTGACACCCTCAGAATCGGCGACAGCACAGGCTTGTTTGGCGCTTTCGACAAGGCGTTCAAATGTTGCGTCGGATCGGTTCTCGCGATGAGGCAACCACGCACCGTCAGGGTTGAGGCTACCCGGTCGAAAATAGGTGGTTGGACAGTCCATCTTTGCGGACAACTGGATCGTGTCCTCTAAGAATCTGACGGTCCAAGTGCGCTGATCCTCGTCATCACCGCACAATCCGCCGCCATAGGCGCCGCGTGTCATCGGCATGATGAGGCCATGAGTGGAGTAGAGCGACTTGATATTAGCGATGTCCTCGTCGCTCCCGGCAGATGGGTCGGAGACAGTCAGAAGCGCGGATACGAAGCCGTGATCAGCAACTTTTTTGACATCTTGGGGTTTGACATTCAGCCAGTCGCCCTTGACGAAACCGGCAACACCTAGAAGCATCGACTGTGACCTTTCGTCGCTCGCCGAGGTCCGATACCGAACCTCTTCCATTTATTCATCTTATCGTCGCCGATGGTTCGGCCGATGGTTCGACTGGGGATGATTCGCGAAGTATTGAATCGGTGAATGCGACACGGCTACGATTTGATGTAGCGTCGTGCAAATTGGCTGCTAAATCGCTTGAAGTTGCGAGTACCGACGTTGTCAGAGTGTGACGGGGCACAAGCCGCGACCAATTGGGCAATTGGGATCATCCAGTGGCATCCAGAATTCCAGAACCTAGGGAACTGGGTGACGTTCTATCCGA